>CAKQNH010000599.1 GCA_934255105.1 uncultured Pirellulaceae bacterium | reverse complement strand
AACCGTGACTAGCGACTGGAGCAACCTCCACAACAGTGGAACGTACAGCTTTCCACCCGTCACTTCGGTTAGCTGTTTGTGGACGCTAATGATCGACTCGATTAACTCCTTGTTTTCTTGAGCCGAGTAAGTAAGAGCTAGCTTTTTGCGAGCCCAAGGCGCATACCATTTTCGCCGCAAGCTCAGGCGGCCGTCGCCGCTGTCAATTCCTGCACCCAGCCAAACCATGACATGAGCCATCGGGTTCTTCTCGCGAAAGCCGCGAAGGAGAGGCTGCCTCAATGACCAACCAACCGGCGATAAAAATCGAGAGTAGAATCGGCCACCTAGAGCATGAAGCCAGAGATTGGGAAAACCATCATCCTCAATGATAAAGCGCTGGCCTCCCTCTGCCCCGTCCATCATGTCGATTGCGGCGGAGATTGTCGGACCAACCCCCTGTCGCACGAGATCGGGATCTGAATAGAAAGCGGGAGTTAGAAAATTGCCATTTGCGCTCCAATTCTCCCCCAACTTCGGACTCAGACTGGGAAGGGTTTTGTACTCGTCTCGACAACGCAGCAATAGTTCCGTCGATCCAACTGAGCCTGCTGCAATCACGACTCGATCTGCCGCTACACTTCCTGGGATGAGCCGTCCCTGGTCAATCCGATCAAAGCGAACTAAATACGCATTGCCTTTAAGTTCAATTGATCGAACCAAGTGAAGCGGTCGAACATCAGCGCCAAGTTTCTCTGCTCGAGCGATGTAATTGACATCAAGCGTATTCTTCGCGCGAACATCGCAGCCAATGTCACAGTTCCCTAAATGCACGCACGTTCCTTGCCATCGCCCATGCTCGTTGCGGAATGCGTGCGTGTGTTCCTTGCTTATCGGGTCGGGTAGTTCGTAGTGGTAGTCATCATCAAATGCAACGGCCAATGGTGCCGATGCAAATCTCGCGGCGCGACCCGTTTGCTCAGCACCTTTCTGCAGTAATTCAAACCGTCGTGTACGCTGCCTCATCGGGATTCTTTGCACTCCAAGCATTCGCTCCACTGAATCGTAGTGCGGACACAGATCAGCGAACGAAATTTCGGCTGGCCAGCCACTGTCAAACACATCTTTGTCCGCCTTCATAACTACGCTTGAATAGCACAGCGACCCACCGCCAACGCCTGCGCCTTGCGCGACAGCCATTCCCCGGAAAAGGCGCACATCGAGCCACCCGGATTTTTTGTCTGGTCTGTGGTTGTCGTAAAGCCAGGGATCCGTCTTTTGACGTGGATAGCTTTCTGGAGTCCAGCGACGCCCCCGTTCAAGAACCAAGACGCGCGAGCCCGCTTCCGCCGCGCGGCATGCGGTTACCGCGCCTCCGAATCCGCTACCCACCACGATCAGATCGAACAATTTCATACCTCATGCTTTGAGCTATTGGATTTCCAGGTCTGAGTCTTCCGGGTCCGATGCCTGAGGCCAAGTCGATAAATCCGCCCGGCGCGAGCTTTCAACTGCCGATATGAAGCTGCTCCTGCGACGTGTTGAGTAAAGCAATTAACTATACGTGAGTAGGCGGAGTATCTCTAGGAATCCAAAAGTGCAAGCGTTTGTCGCCGCTTTCGGATATTGCGTCTTCGGTAAATGTGAGAGATCCAATTCTGTTCCATGCCGACTCATCGAAATTGCGCACGAGAATCGAGTAGACCAGTTTCTGATTTGGGTAGTGACTTACACGCAACTCGTCGCGAAAGTCCTTTTCTTCAACGCGCGGTGTACCGTCTGCGATCTTCAACATCATTAGGTCTGGTGTCTCCACCACATCGCCAGGTCCGACCCCCAATGTCGATATCGGGTGTACTTGTCGGTAGCCAGGCCGAGTATCCATCAGCCGAAAAACAACTCGACTCACAAAGTTTGCAATTGGGCTAAGACCCCGAGTTGGAGAGTTGGTCATTTCAATGTCCACAATGTGCTTAGTGCGGACACCGCTCAGTCTTGAAACAACAACGAAGTTTGCGGGGTAAGCCGTTTGATTCGGATCCATCGTGGGGAATATTTTGCCGCCGATCCCGATCGCACGCCGTGTGTTTGCCGTCAGTTGCAATCCCGCAACTGACGCCCGAGCAATCACCAATCCCTTTGCCCCCTTGGAGAAGTAGCCTGTGTAGGGCGACTCTTCGGTGATTTCCCAGACGCCCGTATGGCATATGCCGTTTGAGTGAATCAATTTGTCAAAGTACGGCAGCAGATCTCGCTTGTCCGCCAAATTGCGAGCAGCATGGTTAAAGAAAGTGACCAGCTTCAAAGGCCCAAGGCCGATATGATATGGAAGTTTCCCTTGGTATTGATCACTCCACAAGACATCGCGCAGGTGCTGAAAGGTGGTACCCCGATACTCAAATGGTGATTGCGCCTTGGGGTCATCATTGACAATCTTCGCTTGGCGAGATTTTGGTGCCGCGTAGAAAGTCATCAACAAGAGCGGAAATTGCAGCAGCGATAGAACCGTATCCACCCACCCAAAGATGGAGTATGTTCCTGGATAGAGAACAAAAAAGAACAGGATTCCGGGTGGCCGCGCAAGGACCGCTAGCCACGCCACGATCGGATACTTGTATGGATTGATCGCGGCCGGGACATACATAAGCCCAAGCACGACTAGCACGAAGGCGGCAAACGACACATAGGCGGGCTCCGGCACTGGCGTTTGCTTGAGCAACACCAGCAACTCATTCGGCCAGAATATTGCTGGAATCCCAAGAGCTAAATCTTGAATAATGCCGAGCCACAACACTCGGCGAAACCAAACGGCCCAAGTGTTTTCAGAGGGGTCTCGTGTTGTGACTGGTACAGAAAACAAGTGACTCGTCTCCGGGTTGCTGTGCGCTAAAGTGATCTTAAGTATTCAATCAGGGCGTTTTTGTCCTCGTCTGATGAGATATTTGTGCCCCACAAATGCCCTTGATTGCTGTTTCCTTGAACCGCTGTCATGTAAGGGACTGAGAACCTGCGCCCCGCCACGGCCCGACTGTCGTGGATGAAGCCCGTTCGCTCGGGATCCAGTACGTCATAGCCGCGATAGAACATCGGCGGTCGCCGTTTCTTCGCTCTGGCAATGGCGATGGTCGAGTCGACAAGTGACGTCAACTGGCTCAGTCGTGCGGCGACGTTCCCCAGGGGTTCACTGCCTAGCGGAAGGCGGCTGAACGAATCTCGCAACTGTTGAAAGTCGACAGGCTCGCGTCCCGTTGCGACGATCTTTAAATTGATAATCCCCATCATCTCCTGGAGATCAGCCTCGTTCATTGGTGGATTCAAGAGATCTTCAAGGGTCGGTACGGACCCGTTGTGCAGGTACGGAGCACGTAGCCAGATTCCACTCAAAGGGACTGAGACATATCCATGCGTGCCAACGAAGCTGGGGCGATTCCAGTCGTAGAACTTGTTGTAGATGGTCGCGGGATGCAGAGCGTTATCTGGCTTGAGCGGGTTCTTTAGCTTGACGGTGTTCCACATAAGCAAACGGTTGTTGTCGGTTGCAATGGAAGGAGCTTGTCCGTCAACCAGTAGACTTGTCTCGGGCACTTTTCTTGTCACGACTGTATTGGTGTAGTCGTTTCCAGCACCATGACACTGAGCACAGTGCGCGTTGAATACGGCGCGTCCCGCAGCGACGCCCCCCTTGTCGATCGGCAACTTTGGCGAAGGCAGCGGCATGAGATAGTCATTGACCAACTTTTTAATGCCTTCCACTGGGAGCGACTTAGCTGAAGCTCCGTCGCCCAATGCACCCGCCAATGAACAATTCACGGGGTCGGTGACTAGACTGCACTTTAGGGGAATTGCTGTAAGTCCGCAGCGGACTCAGGTTGCCAGGACTAGGAGTTGTTCGAATCGCAG
>CAKQNH010000598.1 GCA_934255105.1 uncultured Pirellulaceae bacterium | reverse complement strand
GCTAAACACTCTGCCGACGCCAAGCCGCGCTGCAGCGCAGACCGCAGTTTTTGATATTCACTATCCAAAGCTATAATCCAACTCACGCACGTACTCAAGCGCGTCTTCGAGCTCCGTCGCCTCGACACCCGGCACGCGGCCACCTCGGTCGCATTCACCCAACAGTATCAGCTCGTCGTAGTTCTCATTCTCACGCAAGCGACGGTGCGCGCGAGCGCCAATGGAACCGTCGAATATCTTGTGCGTCAGCATGTGATGCTCGATCAACCAAGCCGTTCTCTGGCTTATGAAACCATCCAGAGCCTCCAGGCCAGCCGCTACGTGGTCGTGCGGATCGATCCCCTTGCCGATATCGTGCAGCAAGGCCGCCAGCAGGAACTCTTCGTCGTAGGGGAGTTCATCACAGGCTAAATCGAAGACTTGCAAGCTGTGATAGAGCGCATCCCCCTCGGGATGGTACTTGAGGTGTTGCTTGACTTCTTCTAGAGGAAGCAGCAACGAATAAAACAGTTGAAAGCGATCGGGCTGCTCGTCCATCTCGCGCAAACTGTCATCCAGCGAGAGCGCGGGATATTCGGCTGTCATCAACTGTTCCAACTGCGCAATCGAGGCGCGCTCGATCGACTTACCCGTGATGGAACACTTGAAGACAAAACTGGCTTGATTGTTAGCGTAGACAGTTAGCTCGATAGGGAAGGCGTCTCGCAGATGAATATGGTTGAAGATCCGTGCTTCTCCATGCTTGCGAACCAATTTCCGTTCGACATCATAGAACAACATCTGTTCGTCGAGTGCCGCGGTGACGGCCTCTACGCTATCGGAGAAGACGTGCAGATCGATATCAGAGCCTTGCCGCACGTGGCCGGTTAACGTGCTACCGATGAGCTTCGGTTTGAAACGCGACAGCAGGCGCATGACGCGCAGGGCAGTCAAGCGCATAAGCTGCAAGTTGTCTGTTCGCGATTGCCCTTCATGCAATCGTGCAAAGCTTTGAATCTCTTCGCGAATTTCCGCGTTGCTTGGCAAATCGGCTGGTTTGACCCAGCCCTTGCAAATCCTGGCGGCTGCCTTTTGTTTGGCTCGATAGTATTCCGACTCATGGCGGAAGTACATCGCGCGCGCGGCTTCAAAACAGATTTGCCGCCGAAGTTTACTATTTTTCATCCATAGCGCCTTAGCCCAAGGTGGCGCACATTACGGGCACGAGATACAAAACGTACAGTCCATATATCTAGTATAAATCAGTCGAGGGCTTCCCGGAGGGGGGCCGTGGGGCTTTTAGGAAATCGTAGCCATGCACAGATAGGCTTGAAAGTCGTTGATCGCTCCGCCGATCAGGCGCCAAAGTCGTTGATCGCTCCGCCGATCAGACGCAATTGTCGTTGATCGCTCCGCCGATCAGATGCAATTGTCGCTGATCGCTCCGCCGATCAGACGCAATTGTCACTGATCAGATGCTTGGGCGGTTGGTGTAGTCGTAGACGCTAGCGATGCACTATCCACGAATAGCAAGGATCGGCGGAGCGATCCACGACTCAGGAGCAAGGATCGGCGGAGCGATCCACGACTTAGGAGCAAGGATCGGCGGAGCGATCCACGACTATTGCGTGAAGGACAACGAAAAAACGGATGCGAGTGCCCAAGCCCTCGCATCCGTTTCGATCCGTTTATTCTGATCACCAAGATCGGTTGACTACTTGCGTCGATGGTCCGCCTGCGAGCGTGTTTCACCGGGCTGGATGTGACCAGCCTTTTGGTTTTCACGCTTAATCGCTTCGTAGACCTCTTGGCGGTGAACTGGAATGTCTTGCGGGGCTTCAATGCCCAGCCGCACTTTATCACCGCGAATATCGACAATCGTGATGACTATGTCATCACCGATCATGATGCTCTCGTCTCTGTGTCGCGACAGCACCAACATCTAATCGCTCCTTCTTAAAGTCCAACTTGTGGTTGTATGTCTCAATCCATTGAAATAGTTCTCTGGTGATCAATGGGTGTTATCCACTGATACGCCAACTATCGTCCCCCGATTGGCCTAGCATTCACTAGGCCTGAATTGTTTCCAATTGGCGCGGCGTTTCCGTCTAAGACCAATTGACCGCATTGTTCCGGCTGCGCCTGAAACTCCCGCCTAAGACTAAAACTCCAGCTTCAGATCGCGTAGGCGTCGGGCGGTCTCGGCCATTAGCGCGTCTTCCTGAGCCTCCGTCTGGGCGACATAAGTAACCGAGAATCGCAGATTGGCCCCGGCGTCATCCCATGGCACGGTGACGATCGACTGCTGTGAAATCAAATGCTGGCTCGCCTGCTCGGCTTTGTCGAAACGCACTCCGCCTTGAACGCCGCGTGGGGCAGGGGTATATAGGAAATAGGTCCCGCCCGGCATCTCGCACTGAAAGCCGCATTGGCGCAGCGTGGCCACCAACTTTTCCAACCGCCGCCGGTACTTGGCGCACACCGCATCGGGGATGGAATCATCGTCCAACGCCGCCGCAGCGGCCTGCTGGATGGCCGCAAACTGGCCGCTGTCGCAATTGTCCTTCACGTCGGAAAAGGCGCGAACCAAAGTCGAGTGGCCACATACCCAACCGATGCGCCAGCCGATCATATTGAAGCCCTTGCTGAGCGAATGCACTTCGACGCCCACGTCCTTGGCCCCAGGGACCGACAGAAAGCTGGTCGGTGGTCCGTCGAAGGTCAGCATCGCGTGGGCCGCGTCTTGAATAACCACAAACTGCTTTTCGCGCGCCAATTCGATGACTTGTTGATAAAACTCCTGAGTAGCCGTTTTGCCAGTAGGGCTATTGGGATAATTGAGCACCAGCAGCCGAGCCCGCGGCCAGATATCGTCTGGAACTGCATCGAAATCGGGGAAGAAATCGTTTTTTGCCAATAGTGGCAGGGCGTACACGCTGCCGCCATAATATTTGGTATGCGTGCCCGCAATGGGATATCCCGGAACGGTCCTCAGCGTGACGTCCCCCGGATTGATGAAGCAGGCGGGGAGCATAGCCAGCGCGGTCTTGCTCCCAATGCAGTGATTGATCTCGCTGACCGGATCGAGTTGGACACCGAAACGCCGGTCCATAAACCGAGCCACCGACTCTTTGAAAGCTGAAATGCCATTGTCAGTATAGCCGCGATTCTCGGGCTGGTTGATCTCCGCCGCCATCCGCGACCGCACGGATTCAGGAGCTATGCTGTCATTCTCCCCGATACCAAAGTCGATCAACGGGCGGTCTGGGTAATCGGCCAGGGCCTGGCGTTTGGCGCGCTTGATCTTCTCGAACTTGTAGATCTCGCTCCCCGTGCCATAGCTAGCACCACCGATGCGATCGGCAAAAAGCTGTTGAAAATAGGGTTCAGCCATCACACTTGGGCTCATGGAAACGGTTTAATGGAAAGGCAATACCCCTTTAAGGCTACTCTGAAATCACTGCTCCGACAACGGCGGGTCCAGCTCGCGAACTCTTCAAACCAGCCCTATGACCGATAACTTTCGCAGCGGCAATAGCCGGATTTTGGCAAAAACCCTCGACCAGTTGGGGCAGCCACTAGCCATCCTTGATCGCCGTGGCGTGATCGTCTTTGTGAATCTGTCGCTGTGCCAAGTTTTCCAAGTGGATTCGACCCAGTTGGTCGGGCAGACCTGCAGTTGGCAGATCGCCGACGATGACGCTCCATGTGCGGCTCTGCGGACCGCGTTGGCACCCCCGGCGGGCGCGCTGCAGGGGAAGCTGGTCGCGCGGCAGTTGACCACCCCCATCGCCTTCGGCTCGACCCACTCCGGCCAGATCTTCCTACCGCTGCTCGACGAGGAAGGGAAGCCGGCCGCCGTCATGGCGATCGTCGTCGAGATCACCGACAAGATAAAGGC
>CAKQNH010000597.1 GCA_934255105.1 uncultured Pirellulaceae bacterium | reverse complement strand
GGCAAGTGTGTGATGACGTATGAGGGAGTACCACCAGTCACCATGGCCACAATATTCTGGCCCGCCACCTGAGCGTAGCCGGCCACTTGCTCTGCATTCAAGGGTAGCGCTCGCGCACCCGGCAGGTCCGCTGGTAGCCCATCGGCCATCGACGTCGACAGCGTCTCCCCTTCGAACGTCATCAGACTGGCCCCCTCCCCCTCCCAGGCAGTCGTGGGGAGCCCAGCTTTAGTACAGACTGCTTGTAGGAAGCGTTCCGCGCCCCAATCTCGTTCCGTGGCTACCGAGGGGAGCAGCAACCCACTCTTCTCCCCTTGCTGAATCAGCAAGCCGTGTTTGCCGATCTGGATTGCGGCGGATCGCTGGCGACCGGTCGCTTCGATTCGCTTAAAAGGCCCCAGCAAGGTCACGTCCAAAGTTAAATAGGGCAGTTCACAAGCGGCGATAGGGGTGAAGCGATGGTCCTCGGTCGCGGTCCGTTTGGCCGCTGAATTGATGGCGGAGCCCAACGGAATTGGCTTGCCCATCACGCCACAACAACCGCGCAACGCGTCGCCGCGCTTGAGCGTTACAAAGGCACCCATGACGATTGACTGCGCAAAGCTACCCAGCACCTCGTCCGGCAACTTCATCGCTTGTCGCGTGACCGTTTGCGCAACGCCTGCCACCGCCAGCTTCAAGATTAAATCGCGCTGGTCGGCAGACAAACTCCCCAGCTTCAGTGGTCGCTGGGACGCTACCGAGCTGGCCGGCGCGGTGGTCGATACTGGATTGACATTGGTACTGGTCACAGAAATCTCCTCGAGTGCGATAAAGGCGGTCGCGGGCAATTCGTCTGCATACTGTTCGATGCGCAGCGGCTGCCGACGCTCGCCCCAGTCGCCGGCCTGTGCCGCAAAGCGTCCCGGAATCACCGCTTGGCAGTTTCGGCACCGCCCACCGCCATCGGCGGTGTCGACCTGTATTGTATAGCTTCCTAGGCGGTAACCTTCGCGCTCGATCAGCAATTGGTCGCATTGATGGCAGAAAGTGCTTTGCCGCGCCACATCGCGCAGATTGCCGACATACACATATCGCAGGCCTTCACTGCGCGCGATATCGTAGGCCGCCACTAACATCTGTGGATCGGTTGCGCCGCGGTCCAGCATGCGAAAATCAGGATGAAATGCACTAAAGTGTATGGGAACCTGGTCCCCCACCGTCTGCAAAATCCAGTTGCACATTCTGCGCAGTTCATCGGGATTGTCATTGGCACCAGGAATAATCAGGTTGGTCAATTCAAACCAGACATCGGTCTCATGCTTAAGAAACGCGATCGTATCCAGCACCGGCTGCAGATGCGAATAGGTGACGGTGCGATAGAACTCTTCCGTAAAGGCCTTGAGGTCGACGTTGGCCGCGTCCATGACTGAGAAAAACTGCTCGCGCGCGACGGCTGCGATGTACCCGGCAGTTACGGCGACCGCTTTGATTCCCGCCGCGCGACAAGCCTTGGCCGTATCGATAGCGTATTCGGCCCACACCACAGGGTCGTTGTAGGTGAACGCCACACTTTGGCAGTTGTTAGCCGCGGCCGCCCGCGCAATCGTCTCCGGCTCTGCGCGCGCACTCAACCGCTCTACTTCGCGCGATTTGGAAATGTCCCAGTTCTGGCAGAACTTGCACCCCAAGTTGCATCCGGCCGTACCGAAACTCAGCACGGAGCTGCCTGGATAGAAGTGATTGAGTGGTTTTTTCTCGATGGGGTCAATACAGAACCCGGTGCTTTTACCATAGGTCGACAGGACCATTTGGCCATCGCGATTTTCGCGTACAAAGCAGAATCCTCGATCGCCGGCTTTGAGGCTGCAATGGCGCGGGCAAAGCAAGCAATCGATGCGGTCTGGGTTGGTGCTCGGCTGCCACCAACCGACGGGCAATGCTCCGTCAGGATAGCGATCCGGAGTGATTTCCATGGCTTCTGACATAGACTTGAACATTCGCAAGTTTTCAATGGTAGCGGAGGTCGCTAAGGCTTTCGGCTTGCTGCGGGCTGACGAAGCTCGTAGCGAGTTCCGCTACGCAAATACTCACAGCATCTTCTGCGCGATATGCCGCTGCACTAAGCGACCACACGCTCGTCGCACACCTGTTTATGATAACCCTCACGACAGCGAACGCATCTTGCATGTTTACTTCAGTTCGTACGAACCACTTAGAATTGAGCCGCGATCTCCTTCAGCGTCCCAGGTTATTCGATGTAGGCCGGGGTCTTGGTAGACGTTTAACTTGAGCGTTTCTCCTCCAGCTACTTTACCCACGCCGTCGTAAACGCCGCTCTCTTTTTGGGTAAGGCTCACCTCGGTTACGTCGACCCCTTCGGCGACCAAGCTCTGCTTGACGTGCTCGCTGAGCTTCTCCTTGGGCCACGTGCCCGGATTGTCGCCACAGCCAACTGCGGTCAGAAAAACCACGGCCAGGCATAGCCCTACTAGCGGTAGCCGGCGAAGCTTGGCAAATCTCGCGTGGCGTTTCGAGACAAAAGCCAGCAGATTGGTAGAAAGCATGTTCGGTTTCCTGTGCAAACGGGATTTTTCTGCGAAAATAAGCCTATGACTAAACCAACATCCGGGCGCAAGAACGCTCCAGCTACAGTCTATCACCTCGATCCGCGCCATGCAGGCATGACGCTGGCCGCCGCCTTAAAGGATCTGGTCCCCGATACCTCCTGGTCGACCGCCAAGGGGTGGATTGCGCGTCGCCAGGTCCAAGTCAACGGAAATCTGTGCTTGGACGAAGCGCGACGAGTCACAGAGAAGGACGTCGTCAAGCTCTGGAAGCAACCCCTGCCCCGCCCCGTCGACACTCGCGATTTACGCATTGTCCACATCGACGAGCACTTGATCGTCGTCGAGAAGCCGGCGGGAGTGACCAGCGTGCGGCACTTTGCCGAGCGAAAAATATCCACGCGGCGACGCCAATTGCAACCGACGCTGGAAGAATTGCTGCCGCCAGCCTTGGCCAAGCTCCAGCAGGTGCGCTGGCCCCCACTACCACCGCTGGGCATGAACAAAGGGAAAAAGCGTGGCGGCTCGCGAGTGCAACAACCACGCGCGATTCACAACGCCAAAAAACTCCCGCCCGAATTGCAAGTCATCCCGGTCCATCGGCTCGATCGAGACACCAGTGGTCTGATGTTGTTTGCCCGCACGCGCTTGGCCGAGCAAAAGCTGACGGCCATGTTTCGGCGTCACACCATCGGGCGCGAATACGTCGGCATCTGCTTGGGGCACG
The DNA here is from genome assembly GCA_934255105.1 of uncultured Pirellulaceae bacterium. Taxonomy (GTDB): domain Bacteria; phylum Planctomycetota; class Planctomycetia; order Pirellulales; family Pirellulaceae; genus Aureliella. The sequence continues at coordinate 608 of CAKQNH010000597.1, read as the reverse complement.
TCAGTCCGCAGACCATTGAAACGCGTCTAGTCCGCGATCGAGGCGATGGCATTCGCGGCAGCTTGCCTGCGGGAGACGCCTCGACCGATAACACCAGCGATTCCGCCACCAGAGCGGCAAGTGCTGGTGCTGGTGCAGGTACAGAGGTTGGGGTTGATATGAAGGCTGGCGCCGACGCCAATATTGGCAACAAAGTTGAAGTCGACGTTGATTCTCCAGAGCAAGAGTCTAGCGACCGCGATGATAAGCTCGGCTCACAGCGGGCGGTAACGCATATTGTTGCCGCCGATCACTTCACGGCTGGGGCCAACAACCAAGCTTATTCGCATGTCCGCCTGCGACTGGAGACGGGGCGAACGCACCAAATCCGGATTCACTTGGCCGAATTGGGGCACATGCTGTGCGGCGACAAAATCTATTTCCGCAGCGCTCAAGGGATTTCGACGATCGACCCCAGCGGAGCTCCACGACACGCCCTGCACTCGGATCGACTGTCATTCACCCATCCGTTTACCGGCTTGCAGATGAACTTAACCATGCCTCTACCCAATGACTTGGCCAAGTGGCTGAAGCAACTGCGTGGGTAGCGGCGGCCCCCCCCCCCCCCC
>CAKQNH010000596.1 GCA_934255105.1 uncultured Pirellulaceae bacterium | reverse complement strand
GACAATCGTTCTACAATCAACGCGGGCGATAGAGGGGCGAACGCGGGTTGGTTGATTGCAGAGTGTGAGTGTTGCTTGTGCCGTCGCCTGCGCAGGCCAAGACTGAGAGTTGGTGGGCGAAGCGGTGCATCAGAGACTCACGTATTGATCACATCGGCTCGTGCATTTTGGCCTGCTGCGGCTCGGCGTTAAACCATTTCAGTTCAGGAATTCAACGGACGAACGACAATGACAAACCCAGAACAACGCCGCGCATTCCTGAAGGCTAGTTCGATTGCGGCAGCCTCTGGCTTTCTGGGAAACTCTCTGCGGGGCAATGCGGCAGCCCAGGAGGGTTTGCCTCACGCTAAGCCTGCGCCGGTGCCAGCCGCAGAAGTACCTGCCGCAGATGTTTCCAATGCGGATGCGTCGGCCTCGGATGCCAGCGACGTACAGGCGGAATACGATGGGTACTCGCGTTTTAAGCCCTCGCGTGGCAATGACCCAGATAGCGATTACTATCTGGGCAAGCTTATGCCCGGCTTCCGAAGTGCGACTGCGGGCCCAGCTCCCTTCGAAGCACCCGACCTGGAGAAGCTGGAGTGGAAAATGGTGCGCGGAGCCAAGGAGTTTCAACTGGTCGCCATGCCGGTGGAACGCGAATTCCTGCCCGGCTATAAAATGAATGTCTACGGATACAATGGTAGCATGCCGGGGCCGACGATCGAGGTCACGCAGGGAGATCGCGTGCGGATCGTCGTGACCAATCAACTGCCCGAACACATGACGACCCACTGGCACGGATTTGAATTGCCCGTGCAATACGACGGCAGCGAGACTCTCACTCAGAATCCGATTGAGCCGGGAGGATCGTTCGTCTACGAATTCGATGTGCACGAGGAAGGTACTTTTTTCTATCATTCGCATGTGCCGATGCAAGAAGCTTTTGGCAGCGTGGGGTGGTTTATCGTCCATCCCAGGAAAGTGTTCGATCCGCCCGTCGATCGCGACTTTGGATTGATCTTCCAGAATTTTTTCATCGACAACAATCAAACCATCGCTGATAGTTGGCGGATGGATTGGAATTGGCACACGATCAACGGTCGCAGTGGCCCCTACACTACGCCGTTGGTTGTCAAGCATGGCGAGCGCGTGCGCATTCGCATCATGAATTTCGCGCCTATGCAGCATCACCCCATTCACTTGCACGGTCATACCTTTTGGCTGACGGGGCGCGAGGGCGCGAGGACACCCAAGTCGGCCTGGATCCCGCGCAATACGGAATTGATCGGAATTGCTCAAGCCACCGACTTTGAATTCATCGCCAACAATCCCGGCGATTGGATGTTCCACTGCCACATGGTACATCACATGATGAACCACATGACTCGTCAGGTGGGACCTAGAATTCGTCCAGATGACTCAGTGGATACGTACCTGGCCAACACTACCCGCCGACCACGGGTCAGTCCGACGCTCAAAGATCCAGGCTTTGCGACTCCAGGGTATCCGCAAGAGATGAAGTCGATGAACATGCCGGAATCGATGATGGAAGCTGTTTGGAATCGGCGTGAAGTTCAGGGAATGCGGGACATGTGGCCGATGTCGGTGATGGGATTGATGACCACGCTCCGCGTATTGCCTGACGACCTCTACAGTCTAGTGATGGAGAGCGAGGAGCCTGTGGAGAAAGGGAGTGTGTTCCAGGAGATCGTCCGCCGCTTCGGGAATCCCGACACGTATGAAGCCGACAAAATGAAGATGATGCCCGGAATGAAGATGTAGGACCCAGCAGCCATTGGAGCTAGGCGTCGGGCCACTTGGCCGCTCGGGTGAATTTAGGCTACAATTGCTGCATCCCTGGGAAAGTGACACCACTACAGCAGGTGCCAGCTCGCCGAGCACTTTGGGCGCGAGGTAGTCTATATTCATCTGGGTCGCTTGTTTCTCTGGGGAATTTTCTCATCTAGGCCGAACCCTCCCGTTTTTCGTAGACCTGCGTTTCTATGTTGTCTGATGATGAGAAAAAGCGACTGTTGCATCGAATGAGTCGCATTGGCGGCCAAGTGGATGCGGTGCGGAGAATGATCGAGGACGACAGCTATTGCGTGGACGTGCTGATGCAGCTCTCAGCAGCGACCGGCGCGTTGGGCAAGGTGGGGCAGATCGTGCTGGAGAATCATCTGCAGACCTGCCTCCGCGAAGCAATGCTCAGCGGTTCGCAGACGGAGCAGGACGCCAAGATCCAAGAGCTGGTCAAGCTCTTCCACAAGTACGCCAGCGTGATCGAGTAACAACGCCGTGGTGGGCATTTTTTGCATTGCAAATTGCAAATTGCAGTTAGCGGTGGAACCGCGGATTTCGATAGCCGAAGGTGCAGCGCAGCGGAAACATCGGAGGACGCCTCAATTCCCAGGCACCATCGTGCCAGGCATTCCATCGTCGAGTGTACACAAGTTGCGACCTCGAAGATGTGCTGCGCGCTGGTGAAGCCCCGTTCTCGGTCGCGGATGCAAAGCGAAAGATGCGCGGTGGGGGGGCACATTGGTCCGGTGGCTCACGCCACCGGCAGGGATATGCCGCCCTCCGGGCTAAGACATGCCGCGCATTGGTCCGGTGGCTCACGCCACCGGCAAGGATATGCCGCCCTCCGGGCTAAGACATGCCCCCCTCGGAGCTAAGAGCGTAAATTTAAAAAGGGCAGGGGCGGCGTGGTGGATCGTCATACCGAAGCGGTATGAGTCCTCTGGACACCGCCCCCGCGAAGGTTAAATCACAAATGGAGACTGGACACCGCCCCCGCGAAGGTTAAATCACAAATGGAGACTGGACACCGCCCCCGCGAAGGTTAAATCACAGGGGGAAAACGGCACTCGCGTTTAGTGTAGCACCGGTGCTTGCACTCCTTGCGCCTCCAATGCGGTTAGATACTTCTGTGGTTCAGCCACAATCTTCTTGGCACATCCTGGGCAGCAAATGTAAATTGCTTTGCCGTTGGCATCGACTTGGTAGGGGCCACCCATGGAATCAAGCGGTTCATCCATGACGGGGCACAGCTTTTGTGCGGCGATGAACGGAGCATCTGCGGTGCTGACTTTAAACACGCCGGGGCGGGCTTCTTCTCCGCGCGTGGTGCTAGCCGTTGGTGTATCTGCGCCGGAGGCCGCCGGCGTATCCGCGCCCGAGACCACTGCCAAGTATTTGGCAGGCTGTGCTTGAACCTTTTTCACACATCCCTTGCAGCACAGGTAGATCGGCTTGTCGCCGACCAGGACTTTCACTGGTTGGCCCATACTCCCCAATGGTTCGTCCATCACGGGGCACGTGGCCTGCTGGGCGATCCGCGCGGCGTCGACTGCGGTGGATGTGGTCACAAGTATCGCGGCCGCAGCCAACTGCTGTTTGCCAACCGGAATCGTTGTGACCTCTTGCAGATTGAGCGGTCGATTGCCACTACCGGGCAGGCCCACCAACTGGAAGTCGAGTTCGATTTGTCGACCTGTTATTTGCGACAGGTTGACGGGAGCAGCCAGACCACCTTTGCCATCGGGGAGCAGATCGTAGCGGTAGCGTTTGGCATTGCCTTCGATCCGCAACGAAGCCACGCCTCGGCCAGCTTCGACCGACAGTGGCTGACCGTCGCGGTCAAAGACAAACATTTGAATGCCCGCCTGCGAGACGATCGTTTCGAACTGCAGGGAGCCCACTTGTCGCAGGCTTCCACCATGCGGGCCCGCACTTGGCGCAGCGCGCATCTCTTGCGGTGTTGTGTGTGAATTTGCGTGCGCCTCATGAGTGGACTGGGCGACTGCTACGACTGGGTAGCTCACAGCCATCATGGCTGCCAAGATGAACGGATTAAGTACGCTGTACTTCATCTTTGTTCTCCATATTCTTAATATCC
>CAKQNH010000595.1 GCA_934255105.1 uncultured Pirellulaceae bacterium | reverse complement strand
CGATGGAAGGTCAAGCCATCGTAGTAACCGCGCTTGGCCAAGTTCAAAAAGCTGGCGGCGGTGACCGGGGCTTTGGACGCATACACGACCGCCTCGATGTCCCCCTTGGATGTCTTGATCACGACATTGATATCTGACAACGGTTTATCCTCTGCAAAAGTATTTCCTACGATGGTCGCCCCAATCGCCAACATAGCGATCAGCGACAAAGCCGCTTTTTTCTTCATAGTATCGAACTCCTCTAGTTTGTAACGCAAGTGAGCTGTAAACAACGGCCAACGCAGAACTCGCGACCCCTAAAGCCCCTCCAGTTTAACGCGATCGTCTCAGCGGAGAATGGGGTTCGATAGAGACTTGGCACTGCGCAGCCCCAAGGAAGCGTTATCATAGGCCAATGGGACGAAATTTCTATCCATCCTGCGCGAGATGTGCAATGCAATCTGCAAAAACCCGCTACACAGAACCTCTGCTCCTAACGCCTCTCAGCTTGCTAGGGATGCTGCTAGCAATCTTTTTTTGCCAGGCAGCCAACGCCCAGGACACTTCGTATAAGGAGTCGCCACGCCCGAACTTCTTGTGGCTCACGTCCGAAGACAATGGGCCGGAATTGGGATGTTACGGCGATACCTACGCCGATACACCGAACATCGATGCGCTGGCCGCCAAGTCGCTGCGATATACCAATTGCTGGTCCAACGCTCCCGTCTGTGCGCCTGCGCGAACGACGCTTGTCACGGGCATGTACCCTACCAGCCTAGGTGCCCAGAACATGCGCAGTCAAGTCGCTTTGCCACCTCAGGTCCAGCTCTACCCGCAGCTCTTCCGCCAGTTGGGGTACTACTGCAGCAATAATTCCAAAGAGGACTACAACCTGGATACGCCCAGCGACGTGTGGGACGAATCGAGCAATCGGGCGCACTGGCGCAAGCGTCGAGCCGGCCAGCCATTCTTTGCAGTATTCAATTCGACCATCAGCCACGAAAGCAAACTTCGCACCCGGCCGCACCGCGCCACCCATGACCCGGCCAAAGTGACCGTCCCCCCCTACCATCCCGATACTCCGGAGGTCCGCCAGGACTGGGCCCAGTATTACGATCGCATCACCGAAATGGATCGTGAGGTAGGTCGCGTTCTGCAGCAGTTGAAGGAGGACGGACTGGTCGATGACACGATCGTGTTCTACTACGGCGATCATGGCGGCGGGATGCCACGCAGCAAGCGTTGGCTCTACCAAAGCGGATTGCATGTGCCGCTGATCGTGCATATCCCCGAGCGATTCCAGTCGCTTCTCAAACAACCTGTGGCACCGGGCAGCACCAGTGACCGGTTGGTGAGCTTTGTCGATTTCATGCCCACCGTGTTGAGTCTAGCTGGCCAGCGACCGGCAGCTCTGCTACAGGGGCAGGCCTTCTTGGGTAAGTATGCCACTGAAGATCCGCAGTACATCTTTGGCTTTCGCGATCGCATGGACGAGCGCTACGACATGTCTCGCGCCGTGCGCGATGACGAGTTCCTCTACATTCGCAATTTCTACCCGCAACGTCCTCAGGGAGCTTATCTGGCCTACATGTTCGAAACTCCCACCACGCGCATTTGGAAAGAACTTTTCGACGCCGGGAAACTCGACGCAGCCCAGAGCTTCTTCTGGCAGGCCAAGCCGCCGGAAGAACTGTACGACATCGCTGCCGACCCGTATCAGATCCACAACTTGGCGGCTGAAACCGAACACCAACAGACTCTCGAGCGATTGCGCGAAGCCAACAAGCAATGGATGCTGCGCATCGGCGACTTGGGACTGCTGCCCGAGGGTCAAATGCTCGAACTGGCTGGCGCGGATGCCCCCTACGCGCTGGGACAGGACCGCGAGCGATACCCCATCGAGGAAATCTACGCCGTGGCAGATTTGGCGACCCGCCCCACTGCAGACGATTTACCGCAACTGCTGAAACAGTTGGTTGCGCGTCATCCCACCGTGCGTTATTGGGTTGCGGTCGGCTTGCAATTGCGCGCACAAGCAGCCGAGCAGCGCGGCCCCGCCATAGCGGCCTCCCGCGGCATGACTACCGACCCATCCCCCTACGTCCGCTGCGTGGCCAGCGAGACAATGGCCCGGTATGGCCGGCCGTTGGATCGCGAACTGGCTATCGACAGTTTGTTGAAAATGTCCGACACCCGGCAGACCAATACCTTCGTTGCCATGCTGGCGCTCAACTGTCTGGAGTGGTGCAAACCCGACCGAGCGGAGATCGGCCAGCGACTCGAAAGCCTACCGCTTCGCGACCCAACGCTCCCCAAACGCTACGATTCCTACATTCCCCGACTGGCCGAGCGCATTGAATCGCTGGCCAAATAGCCCAAATGTGGCTCGACGCTCCGCCGTCGGTCTTCCCGTCCAATGTGGCTCGACGCTCCGCCGTCGGTATTCCGTCCAATGTGGCTCGACGCTCCGCCGTCGGTATTTCATTGAAGCCTTGCGACCCTATAAGCCCACAGCCTATCCACGTCGCGATTCTCGTGGACATACCGACGCGGAGCGTCGAGCCACATTGCCAGCCACATTGACACTCAAAAACTTTGACTGTGGGGTTGCTACTGTGGTAGGCTATACGCCTGTTGGCCTGCCGCCTAGCGCGCGTTGCTCGACGGGGCTTCCTACCTTCCCTCTCTGCCTTCCGAGGAGTTTTCGCAATGCGTCCTATCGCCCCCACCAGTCGCCGCACCTTCCTGCAACAATCCGCCGCGATCGCTGCTGCGTCCACCGCCCTGCCCCGCTTAGCGCGAGGCGCTGGCGCATCGCCTGCCACGGCCGAGTCGTTGGTGAAGGTGCTCTACGAATCGCTCAAGCCCGAGCAGCGCGCTCAGGTCTGCTACGACTGGAATTTTGCCGATCCCAAACGTGGCCTGCTCCGCACGCGCGTGGCCAACAATTGGATGATCAACGATCAAGAGATCAACAGCGCCTTCTACAACGGCGAGCAGAAAGAAATTATTCGCAAGATCTTCGAAGGCATCATCAACCCTGAGTGGCATGCTGGATTCGATCAGCAGATGGAAGACGACTGCGGCGGCTTTGGTGAAGAACAGAGCATCGCGATTTTTGGACAACCCGATCAAGGTCAATTCGAGTTCGTGCTGACCGGGCGCCACATGACGCTGCGTTGTGACGGCGACTCGGCCGAGCATGTCGCCTTCGGCGGTCCGATATTCTATGGCCATGCTCCCAGCAACGAAGAGGAGGCCGATCATCATGGCAACGTCTTCTGGCCACAAGCCTTAGAAGCCAACAAAGTCTATTCCATGCTCGATGGTAAGCAGCGCAAGCTGGCTCAGGTCGCCTCCACACCTGCCGAGCACAAAGTGGCTTTTCAAGGCGGCCAAGGAAAATTCCCAGGCATTCCCATCACGGAGCTTTCAGGCGACCAACGTGAGCAGATGCAAGTCACCCTGAAGAGCTTGATCGAACCCTTCCGCAAGTCCGATCAGCAGGAGGCGCTTGCCTGCCTGAAACAACAAGGCGGACTGGACGCGTGTCATCTCGCCTTCTTTACCGACCACGATATCGGCAAAGATCAAGTCTGGGACAATTGGCGTTTAGAGGGCCCCTCCTTTGTATGGCACTTCCGCGGCGCACCACACGTGCACGTCTGGGTCAACATCGCCGCTCAACCCAACGTCAAGCTCAACGCCTAGCGCTCACATTAATTAACGTACATGCGCACGCTGACTCTCCTCGCCCAATACTCGGAGGGAGAGAGGCGGAGCGGCATTTTTATACTCCACCACTTTTCACGAGCCTTTCCCCTATCGATTTTCTTGCGCTAGCTCTGCTCGCACTGGATCCTCTCCCTCTGGGAGAGGTCGAGCCTAAGCGAGGGAGAGGGTCAAGCG
>CAKQNH010000594.1 GCA_934255105.1 uncultured Pirellulaceae bacterium | reverse complement strand
GCTGACGGGCATGCCCATCGGCGGTGCAAAAGGTGGCAGCGACTTCGACCCCAAGGGGCGTAGCGACAATGAGATCATGCGCTTTTGCCAGAGCTTCATGACTGAACTGTATCGGCATATCGGCGAGTATACAGATGTGCCGGCGGGGGATATCGGCGTCGGAAAGCGTGAGATCGGTTTCTTGTTTGGTCAATACAAACGAATCTGCAACCGCTACGAATCGAGCGTATTGACTGGCAAGGGACTCAGCTACGGTGGTGCCTTGGTGCGCACCGAAGCGACTGGCTACGGATTGGGGTACTTTGTCCAAGAAATGCTAGCCGCGCGGTCCGATTCGCTCGAAGGCAAGACTTGCGTCGTCTCCGGTGCGGGTAATGTAGCCATCTATGCCATCGAAAAAGTCAGCCAGCTCGGCGGTCGAGTCGTCGCTTGTTCGGACTCGTGCGGCATGATCTATGACGAGCAGGGGATCGATTTGGAGTTGCTCAAGCAAGTCAAAGAGAAGGAGCGCGTGTCGATTGAGAAATATTGTGAGACGCGCAAGCGAGCGCGGTATCATGCAGGTGGTAATCTGTGGCACGTCAAGTGTGACGTGGCTCTGCCCTGTGCGACTCAAAACGAACTGACCGGTAAAGACGCTGCCACGCTGCTGAAGAATGGTTGCATCGCCGTGGCCGAGGGTGCCAATATGCCCACCACCCCCGAAGGTGCCGAACTATTTTGCTCATCGGGGATCGCTTACGGTCCCGGCAAGGCCGCCAACGCGGGTGGGGTCGCTACCAGTGCGCTGGAGATGCAGCAAAATGCGTCGCGCGATGCTTGGTCGTTTGAATTCACCGAACGAAAACTGGCTGCGATCATGAAAGATATTCACGACCGCTGCTTGGAAACAGCCGACGATTTTGGCGTACCTGGCAATTACTGCCTGGGAGCCAATATTAGTGGCTTCATCAGCGTGGCCGATGCAATGCAGGCTATGGGTCTAATTTAGTGTCGAGTCAACTATAGCTGTCGCGGGTCTGGAGGGCCGAAGTCGTCTGATTTTGGCTACCAATATAAGTCCAAAGTCTGGCGACCTCGCCTACGACAGCGATTCGTTTCACGATGCTTTGTAGAAAGATGTTTATGCTCTCGTTGACACTGTGCCTGCTGCTATCGCAGTTGACTGGCAGTTCACCAGTTGGCAATTCCGCATTTGGCAATTCGAAGAGCGACAGTTCGGCAGATGTGGGGCCGTTCATACAGGCCCTGCATCTAGTCCAGCAATATGGGACGCCCGCTGCAGCGCAGGATGCGAGGCTCAAGTCGACACTCGCAAAGGCGCTGGCCCATGGCGACACCATCACTTTTGACGAACTCGGCGACTTCATGACCCACGAGCGATTTAGAGATATGTCTGGGAATAAAAATGTGGGGCAAAAAAATGCTGGGAAGAATAGCTTGCATCAGGCCGATCAGATCGACGCTGCCCAAATCGCGCGGGCTCTCGAGGTCCATATGCCCGCCAGCCGGTCGCTGTTGCCTGATCAATTGCGGACCCATGCCGATCTGCTGACCACCTCGTTTGATCTGATCGACGAATCGCACCGTGTAGCTGGCGACAAGCTGGCTATGTGGTTGTCGACCAACTATCAAGCGGGCAAGCCGCTGTCCGTGATTGTGGTTTGTACGGGGAACTCGCGCAGGAGTATTCTGGGTTCATCCATGGGCAATTTGGCGGCCACCTACTATGGTTTGGATGATATCCGGTTTTATTCCGGCGGAACCAATCCTAGTGCTTTCAATAAGCGCACAATTGCGGCTTTGGAAGATATTGGATTCGATATAACCGCCACGGGAGACGAAGCCAAGCGCGGTGAGCCGAAGACGCCGAACCCGATCTTTCGCGTCGCTTGGGGAGCGGGTCTACAAGCCGTAGAGTTTTCAAAACATTACGCTGACGAAAGCAATCCACATCAGGATTTTGCCGCATTGATGGTCTGCACCGAAGCGGACGAAGGGTGCCCAGTCGTCCAGGGTGCGGCCTTGCGATTGTCGATGCCCTATCTGGATCCCAAAGCTTACGATGACAGTCCGTTTGAAGCGGCCAAGTACGCCGAGCGCCGCGATGACATCGGACGTTTGATGCTCTCCGTCCTGTGCCAGGTCCGCCGCACGCTGAATCAGTGAAGATTGTCGATTGCCGATTGCAAGCTGGAAGCTTACGCCACTTTGCTCTGGAAGCTTGCGCCGCATGGTGTTGGTAGTCAGATGTAAAACATGCGGTTGGATGCATCGTGGCTGCGGGCGATGAGGTCGGCCATGGTGATGCGGTCCAGCACGCCGCGCTGCTGAGTCTTCAGTTCGTCCCATACTTCACCCACGATTTGGCTCAGGGGCGACGCCTGCGCATCGCTGGGCGTAGAGGTCGGCGGGCAGACCGCATCGACGACTTCGCCCACAGTAATGCGGCTAGGGGCATGATCTAAATAGAATCCGCCCGATGATCCCCGGGTGCTGGAAACCAATCCGGCGGCGCGCAGTTGCTGTAGTATCTGCGTCAAGAACTGGCTGGGTATCCCCTGTTCGACCGCGATAGCTCGCGCCGGTAACACATCGCGCGATTCATACCTTTCACTCAGGGCGAGCATAGCCAACGTGGCATAATGGGCCTTGATCGGTAACTGCATTCAGTTTGACTCCCACTTAGTCTGAAGTGTGCAGACCGCACTCGGTCTTGGCAAAGCCGCTCCAACGCCCCGCCCGCTCATCTTCTCCTGGCAATACGCTGCGTGTGCACGGCCAGCAGCCGACGCTGGGATACCCTTTGTCATGCAGCGGATTGTAAGGAATGTTTTCCTTGGTAATCAAACTCCACACATCCTTCTTGGTCCAGTTCGCCAGTGGACTAATCTTCACCAAGCCAAACTTTTTATCCCAACCGACAATGGGTGCCGTGGCGCGGTCGGGACTCTGATCGCGGCGAATGGCGCTGGCCCACGCATCGAAGCCCACGGCTGCCTTTCTGAGCACGGTCAGCTTGCGATCAAAGCAGCAACGGTCGGGATCACGGTTGTAGAGCGGCCCACCGTGGGCCGCTTCATACTGCTCGACCGTCAGTTCCGGTAGCTTGTATTCGACCTCGATCCCATATCGACGCTTGACCTCTTCGCGCAGCTCCAGGGTCTCCTTGAACTGATAACCCGTTTCCAGGTTAAACACGGGCGTCTCTGGGGCGATCTCGGCCAACATATGCAGGATGGTCATCCCCTCGGGACCAAAGGCGGTAGCCATGGTGAATTTGGGTGCGTAACGCTGGACCGCCCAACGCAGAATCTCCTGCGGTGTGGCCGACTCCAATTTTTGGCTAGCGGCCGCCAGCTCCGCGAGCAGCTCAGGTGTGGCGATTTTGACTGGTTCAGGACTCTGGCTGGGTTCATTCATTTTCCGAGGGCTTTCAACTCGAATTTCCGAGGCCGCACTCGATTGCGGTGAGCCTATCGGCGGTCGTTTGGCTTCAGGTGCCAAGTCGGTCATGCGGATGCCAGTTTCTGTGGTTGCACTCATAGTTTCCTCTCTTATCGACTAGACCTATCCCTAAAGAATACTATTGCGACCAATTTAGTCAAGTATGTTTTTTGATTGTTATCGGCATTTTCGAGTTCGAGTCTTGGTCCGATAGATCGCTTGCAGGCCGATAACGACTACCGAGTGAATCTGAAAGCGGAATTGGAGATTCGTCACCTGCACGCCAAGATGGATTTGTTGCTGACCCATCAGTGGCAACGTTTGCTCGAGATACAGCAAGTCCAAACCGACTTGCTCGAAGAAATTGGCAGCCGTAAATAGAGTCACCCGCATAGGCTGTGATTTTTTTGCATTGCAAGTTTTCAGTGGTAGCAGAAGTAGCCA
>CAKQNH010000593.1 GCA_934255105.1 uncultured Pirellulaceae bacterium | reverse complement strand
GGTATGGTTCTCCTGGTCTGCCATCGTCAATCGGAATCTAACCATACTCAGGCTGGCATCATTGACGCGGAATAGGAATGGGGTTGTCGATTTCTGCTTATCGTTGGCTCCAATACTTCCTATTTCCACCTGATTTTCGACTAACTCTACGCTGTCTCGGATGGCGGTTAGTTCGGCAGTCACTCCGGTCGCACGCCGTCCCCCTTTGTTCAACAACGAGATCGACAATGCGATATTCTTCATGGGAACGGCCAGATCCAAATTGTCGATTGCATAATCGGCTAGTGCAACGTTGGGCGTGTCGTTGACTAGGCTGATGCCGATCTCATGCAGTTGTCCGTCTAGCGTGATTCGAAGCCGTCCCTGGGAATCGCTATGGATCGTTCGCGAGCTCGCGTGCCCGTTCGTAAGATTGATGTCATTGACAACGTAGGCAGTATTCCTGCGGTAGATGGGCGAGGTGGTGACGGTGAGCCGCACGTAGGCCAACAGTTCCCCGTGAGGCAGGAATTCTCTTACCGAGCACCTGAAGCCTCGCGGATCGACGTTCTCTAGGATGGTCAGCCCCGAAGTAAATCTATCCGACTGCACATCGTAGCCCCAAGCCGAGAAGTTGGGATAGACTTCTGTGTGATGCCATCGATCTGGGAGTGGCGGTGGATCGGCAAACGTCTCAAGGAAAAAGCTAAACATTTCGCTCATTCCACAAGTGACGTGCCCCGCGTCGTAGAATCTATGCTCGTAGTTATTCATTACCTGCAGCCAAGTTCGATCCATATCAGCGTGGTAGGAGCGTAGCGTATCCTGAGTGCCGTTGTGTAATCGAACTTTCATGCCGCCATAATTGTTGTACATTTCCGTATGTCGGTAGTGAGAACGAAAATCGTTAGGACCAAGCATATACTCGGGCGATCCACAAAAACTACCCGCTGCGCACACCAGATGCGGATACTTGCCACCGAGATAGAACGCCATAAACCCGCCCATGGACAGCCCACATACCCCACGATGATTCCTGTCCGCGAGCGTCCGGTAAGTGGCATCGATATGCTCCACCAATTCTGGAAAATAGAGCGGAAACTGTCGTGAGGTACTGCTGCTGCCAAGATTGTAGGGAGTTACCGCGTAGTCCTCGTCCGGCTTCGGATTAAAGCCATCCCATTTAACGACGATCACTTCGTGTTTTGATACGAACGCCGCGATGTTGTCTCCGCCGTTATCATCGCCCGTTTCGTACGGGTTCGAGCCGATTACCCCAAAGTAGAGTTCGTGCCACCCAAGGAAAAAATAGATAACCGGGTAGCGATTCTCTATTTCCGCGTCATAACCTGGGGGCAGATGGATACGATAGTTACGTATCTCGCCGAAAACATGGCTGTAGTGGTCGGCGTCGATCATCTTGGTTTCCTCGGCCCAAGATATTTGACTTGACAGTAGGATTGCCAACAGGAGAGCGAGCAATTTCATCGTTGTTCTTTCAGGCTACACTACTTGTTGAACACAGGGCAACTACGCTGGCCCGCCTGCTTTGCTTGTATTAATAGAAAAGCACGGTAGGGAAAGCGTAGAGCATGTTACTTTGTAACCGTTCAAGGAGCTGCAAGATAGTCGTAGATCGCTCCGCCGATCATTGCTCTTCGCGAATGAGGCATTGGTAGCGTCAACGTATACGCGAGGCACCCCAAGCAACTGATCGCCGGAGCGATCTACGACTATAGTGTGAACGGCTACGTTACTTTTGAAAGCAGGTTCATGAATAGCCATACTACCAGCAATTTCGTCTCGGTTCATCCTCTTTCGCTAAAGGCTATGTTGAGCATGTATCGCATGTGTCTCTGTCTGATTTGCCTCGCTATGGTCTTCTCGACTGCGTTTGCGGCTGAAGCTCACAGCGCAGGAATTCGCCATGAAGAAGGCAGCGATCACCGACCACACCAAGGGCACCTCACCAGTACACGATGGTCTGGTGCAGGAGTATTTAAGACCAGAGGAGTTGTTCTGGAAGTTTTCCATTCGATAACCAAACTCTTGTGAAAGCCCAAACTGTGCATCCCTACAAGCAACCACACATGAAACATCTTGCCCCACTTATCGCCGCTCTGATTGTCATCAATACTGCGATGGCGGACGAGCCGCCTCACAAATCGACAACATCCATGCGCTCCAACACCTTTCGAGCGGAGAAGTTAGCGGAGTTGGATGCGACCATCGAGCAAGCCATCGGAAATGGTCAGTTGCTGGGCGCTGCGCTATGGGTGGAACGTAATGGAGTGGCGTATCACAACGCCTTCGGTCAACGGGCGACGAAGCCTGCTGCGGAGGTGATGACGGAAGATACGATCTTTGACATGGCATCGATCACGAAAGTCATCGCGGGGACGAGCGCGGCCATGCTGTGCGTGGAACGCGGATTGATCAACGTGGATGATTTGGTTTCGCAGCATCTGCCGGAGTTCACCGGCGAGGGTCGTGAGCAGGTGACAATCCGGCATCTGCTGCTGCACAGTTCCGGCTTGCCGGTGAATCTGAATTCAACGCTGCCACCGTTTGCCAGTCACGATGATGCCATCGCGCAGGCGTGCCGCACGAAGCTGTTGTTCCAGCCCGGTTCGAAGTACTCCTATAGTAGCGCCGGTATGGGGGTACTCGGTGGAGTGGTCGAGCGTGTGACCGGTAGGAAGTTCGATGAGTTCTGCACGACGGAGATTTTCATCCCGCTACACATGGACGACACGCTGTTTCGTCCGAGTGGTGATCGTTTGAAACGTGTCGCGCCATCCACTTCGCCGGCCCGTGGACAGGTGGACGACACTGTGGCGCGGCTCTCAGGCGGCGTGGCAGCTCATGCCTCGCTGTTCAGCACCACAGCCGACGTGGCGCAATTTGCCCGCATGATGCTCAATCTCGGCGAACTTGGTGGCCTGCGAATTTTCAAGCCTGAGACCGTCAGGCTCATGACAAGCGTGCAAAGCCCGCCTGGCCTCACCAGCCCCGATGCGAAAAACCTACCTGTGCGTCGCGGACTGGGTTGGGATATTGACACGCCCTACCGCACGCCGCCGCACGACTACACGCTAGAGCGTGGTGCCTTGTTCCCCATCGGCGGCTATGGCCACACGGGCTGGACCGGGCAGATGCTGTGGATCGATCCTTACTCCCATACGTTTGTCATCTTCCTGTGCAACCGCTACGTGGACGGCGCCGCCGACACACGGCACGCCGTCCGTCAACTGCACCATCGCATCTCCACACTCGCCGCCCAAGCCGTCAAGGACTTCGACTTTAAGGACGTGCCCGGCGCTTTGCAGGAAAACTAACGTCTCAGCAATCGTAAAAAATGACAGTCGTAGCTGCCGAAATAATTTAGTATCTGCCGAAATATTGCTATCGCATCAAAGCTTTCGCTGCAACCGCGAAGCGATGACAGCAATCTGTTGCTACCGCCGCTTCGCGGCTCACCGACTTATGATGCAACTTATCCGTGGGTTGACACCCACGGCTACGTGCTGACGTGGCTTCGCCACTAATATGCATTATCGCAGCCAGAGTTGGGACAGTTGCCGTCTTAAACAGTTGGGACAGTTGTTCTACATTACGAACCGCAAGCGAACAAAAAGCACGAAAGCCGAACTAAGCCAACGTCAGCGGCCGTGCGGCTCCCCAACCCATGGCCAGTTTCAACATGGCGATGACCAAGAGCATCAGCAGGGGATAGCTCCAATTTCCAGTCAGATCAAACAGACTGCCGAAGAGTAGCGGCCCTGTCGCTGCCACAATGTAACCGATCGATTGGGCCATACCGGAAAGTTCCGTAGCGGTTTCCGTGGTGCTCGCGCGCACGACGATTAACAGCAGAGCCAGTCCGAAGCTGCCTCCCAGGACAAAGCCAAGGATCGAG
>CAKQNH010000592.1 GCA_934255105.1 uncultured Pirellulaceae bacterium | reverse complement strand
GAGCCTGGGCCAGCGAAGCCGGCGAATTTTCATCCGACGTAAACACGCCCACTTTTTCCGCCGAGCGGATCTTCTCGACCACCCGTTCAAGAGGCTGTGTGGCCAAGTTGGTCAGGTAGGCTTCCTCCCAGCTCTCCTTCACGCGCGCAAAGGCGAGCTGCATGCTGCTGACGTGCGGCAGCACTTCAAAACGATCCTTGCCAAGCTGCTCGCATAGAAAGCGCGCGGTGCCATAGAACAGCGGATCCCCGCTGGCTAGGAGCACGAGCGGTTTGGCTTGCGCCGCGTCAATCGATGCAGCCGCTTGGGCCAGGTCGGCCGAGAGTGGCACTAGGATCTGTTTGCCGGGTGCTAACTTGGACAACAAATTGGCCGGACCCAGTAGAGTTCCCGCCGATTCGATCAGCCCGAGAGCCTGGCGCGTCAAGCCTTCAAAGCCATCGTCGCCAATACCAATAATCGTGATTTTGTCGTCCAAGCGTTGAGCTCCTGTAAGCTGTGCACGTATCTCCGGCGGCGAAGCGTTATAGTATATGGAGTTCGCTTCGACCACTGTTCAATTGTCGCTGTTCAATGGTTTCGGTTGAGTTATTTCGGCAATGGGACTGTATAGTGTCGCAAATTTCCAGCCAAATCGTAAGCCGGCAAGCAAGCCCCAAGAATGATGAGGTGCAAATGAACTTCCTGAAACTGTTCGCGTGCGTTAGTAATAGACTCTTGAGGATGAACTGCGGCCTGTTGACCGTCGTTGGCGCGTTATCGTCCGCCGGGCTGCCCGACGGAGCTTTAACCTCTGTCAGGGCACAGGAACCACAGACGCTAGCGCTCGGGGCGGCGGCCCCCGATTTCAAGCTGCCTGGAACCGATGGCCGAGAGTATTCGCTGAGCGACTTTGCCGACTCCAAAATCTTGATGGTGGTGTTTACCTGCAACCATTGCCCCACTGCCCAAGCCTACGAGCAGCGCATCATCGATCTACAGCGCGACTATGCGGATCGCGGTGTGGCCGTGGTGGCGATCTCTCCCAACGATCCGTTGGCGGTGAGGCTAGACGAACTGGGGTATTCCGACCTGAACGACTCGCTGGAAGACATGAAAATTCGCGCTCAGCAACGTGGCTTCGAGTTTCCGTACCTGTACGACGGCGATACGCAGCAGTGTTCGCAAGCCTACGGACCGCTGGCCACCCCACATGTGTTTATCTTCGATGCCGAGCGGAAATTGCGATACCGCGGTCGCATCGACAATAGCGATATCAAGGTTCCCAGTGCGCATGACGCTCGCAATGCGCTCGACGAATTGCTGGCCGGCAAACCGGTCAGCGTGCCCCAGACTCGCGTCTTCGGCTGCTCGACCAAATGGTCGGACAAGCGAAAGCAGGCCACCGATTCGCTGGCCAAATGGAATAAGGAAACGGCCGAAGTGACCGTCATCGCTGCTGAGGATCTACGACAGCAATTGACTGGTCCGTCCAAGAATTACCGCTTGGTTAATATTTGGGCCACTTGGTGCGGCCCGTGCGTAGCGGAGATGGATGAATTGGTAGAGATGCTGCGGATGTATCGGGGACGCAATTTCGAATTGATTACCGTCTCGGTCGATGATCCAGCATTGAAGGACAAGGTGCTGCAGGTCTTGCAGAGCAAACATTGCTCAGCGCGCAATTACATCGTCGATGTCGAGAACCAAGACGAAATGTTCGATGCGGTCGATCGCCAGTGGCAGGGAGCGGTGCCTTATAGCCTGCTGATCGCGCCCAGTGGCAAAGTACTGCATCGCGTACACGGCGAATTCGATCCGCTGAAGCTTAAAGGCGTGATCGCCGACAATCTGGGACGCACCTACGCGTCGCGGGAGACAACGCGCTGATGTGCAGTTAGGCTCTTGGGACTGCTGCGACTTGTCGTAGCTTTTACGCGAACCGCCGCCGCATCGCGAGCATAACGATAAGCGATCTGCGGGCTAACGCCCGCAGCTACGTGCTGTCACCGCTTCGCGGTTGCAGCGAAAAGCCTAGATGCGACAGTAATATTCATGACAAACTGTAAGATGAGTGCCGAGGCTCTATGCGGAGAACGGTCTATGCGGAGAAGGAGCTGCCGCAACCGCACGATTTGACGGCGTTGGGGTTGTCAAAGGTAAAGCCTTGCTTCTCCAGACTGTGATACCAGTCGACGGTGGTGCCGTCCAAGTAGAGCGAACTCTTCTTGTCGACTACAACCGCCACGCCGTGGTGTTCAAAGCGACTGTCGGCGGCCTCGTCGAATTTATCGTCGAAGGCCAGAGTGTAGTTGAAGCCACTGCAACCACCGCCGGCCACACCGATACGCAAGAACATTTCGTCGCCGAACTGATTCTCTTCGCGGAACTTGCGGACTTGATTGGCTGCGTTTTCGGTCAGCAATACTGCCATTTGGAAAACCCCTTTTCTGTATGTTATGATCGGACGAAAGTTGCTGGAAAGTGAAACGGTATGTCGCCTGCCCAGCACGTTGAGTCAAAACGTCGACCCTATGCCACCCAATACGGCCGTGCGGCTTCAGCGGATAACCCTATTTTATATGCGTCAACCTGCTAGTGGGGCAAGTCTCAATAGAATGTTTGTATGATTCTATTGGTTGTATGATAGCCCGAAAATCCAGAACGACCACTCGTGATGGCAGCATCGGCTAAGGCAGTAGCCGCGACTGGCCATTCTCACTCCCTCTAGATACCCCCCCAAGCCCCTGCGAGAGATCAAACATGAATGTGCTGCGTTTACTAGCCCTCTGGGCGATCTGCGTTTCGCTTTCAACATTCCCCTTTAGTCCACGTTCGGTTTGCGCCCAGCAAACGCTTGGGTCGCTCGAACGCACCTCGGAGCAAATGGACCAGTTGGTTGACCCGGCGGCCAAGATCGAAGTCTTAGCCACGGGCTTTACTTGGACGGAAGGCCCGCTGTGGATCGGCGGTGAGGACGGTCATCTACTGTTTTCAGACATTCCTCGCAATAGCATTTTCAAGTGGCAACCCGATGGGACAATTTCGCTGTTCATGTCACCCTCTGGCTACACCGGAGTGACCTTCTACGGCAAAGAGCCTGGTGCGAACGGGTTGATGACTGACCAACAGGGCCAATTAGTAATGTGCGAGCACGGCGATCGACGTCTGAGCGTGCTTCGAGAAAATGGGGGCAAGCAGACGTTGGTGGACAGCTATCGAGGAAAGCGACTCAACAGCCCGAACGATGGAATCATCAAATCCAACGGCGACCTCTACTTCACCGACCCTCCGTATGGCCTGCCTGCCGGAGCGGATGACCCCCGTCGAGAACTCGACTTCTGTGGCGTCTATCGCTTGTCGGCGGATGGTGGTGAATTGACGCTGCTGACCCAAGAGTTTGCACGCCCCAATGGAATCGCCTTTTCTCCGGACGAAAAGACGTTGTATATCGCTCAGTCAGACCCAGCCTGCGCCAACTGGACGGCATTTGCGGTCAAGCCGGACGGCACGCTAGGAGCAGGTAAAGAGATCCGCAATGTGACAGATCGCGTCGGAAAAGAACCCGGTCTGCCCGATGGCTTGACCGTCGACCAGCAGGGGAACTTGTGGGCTAGCGGGCCGGGAGGTATTTATATCATGAATGCCACCGGGAAGTTGCAAGGACGCCTGGTCACGGGCAGACCAACCAGCAACTGCTGCTTTGGACCCGACGGGTACTTGTATATGACTGTCGATTCAAGCTTGTGCCGCATCAAGACTAATGCACAGGGTATTCAGGCACCGAGTATTCAGGCACCGGGTCTGACGCGGCATGTCAAGTAGTTAACTACACTGGCGATCGACTACCAGCACTGGCGGCGAGCTCGCCAAGTGTAGTTATACGTGGGTCGGTAGGTACTGTAACTGCCGTAGCCAACT
>CAKQNH010000591.1 GCA_934255105.1 uncultured Pirellulaceae bacterium | reverse complement strand
ATCTGCTCGAGAACGATCCGCGAGAGGAGATGCAAAGCCTGTGTCTGAACCTGCAGGCTTCGATTCGGCGTCTGGATCTATTGGGGAACAAATTTGATCTGTCAGCCACCTCGCTCGATGGTAAAGAAATACGCATCGACGACTACGCGGGCAAGTTTGTCATCGTCGATTTCTTTGCCTCGTGGTGCGAGCCGTGTCTGACCGATGCGCCACACCTAAAAGCTCAGTTCGCCAAATACCACGCCAAAGGTCTGGCAATGATTGGCATCAGTCTCGATACGGACGCGCAGGCCCTGGATAAATATTTGCAGCAAGCAGAATTTCCTTGGCCGATCATCCACGACAACGCGGCGGATCCATTGCAACGGCTGCAAATGAAGTTTGGTGTGTCCCATCTGCCCACCGTGCTGCTGATCAACAAGGAAGGGATCGTCGTATCGCTCGAAGCGCGTGGTGCCGAACTCGACCGGTTGATGGAGCTGCTGTTTGAAACGCCCACCTTGGCAGAGCCGCAGCCCGCCAAAGCGGCTGAATCGGCCGACGAGAAGCCAGCACCGAAAACAGAGTCCCTAATTGAGCCTGCGAAATGAACGGTCACAAAGTGGTCAGAGTAACAGTATGGCTCGTCGCATCGCTGCTCCTGCAAGGCTGCGATTCATCGAAGCCGCTACCGGTCGAACCAGCGGCAGTCTCCAGCCCCGATGCGTCTGGGCTCGATACCGCCAATGCGCTTTCGAGCAACCTCAATGGGGCCTCGGCTGGGGCGGCGGGAGCCCGCCCAACTGAAGCGCAGGCTACTCAAAAGCCACTTATTGCACCCCCCGGCGATCCTCTGAGTGGACCGCTAGGGGAGCTGGAGGTGCCCATCGTCGCGCCACCCACGGACGCTGAAATTGAAGGGCAATCGCAGATGCAGGTGCCGCAGGATTTGATGCAGAAGCCATTCATGACGCTGCAGCCGATCCACTCCACGGTTCCTGCTGAGCTGATCAATCACCTGCGGCAGATAGACATTGCTCTACAAGACTTAGTGCTGGCCGGTTCGTCCAATTCGTTGGACGAACAGACGTTTATTCGTAGCGGTCTACGGCTGGGAAGAATGAAACAAGCTGCCGGGTTGCAATTGGCCCAATCATCGGAGGCCACTGAGAGCGAGCGCAAAGCGGGGGTGTTGGCGCAGCTCGTGGCACTCTCGCACATGAGCGGCCTGCGCGACGTGGAGTCCGCCCAAGAGCTCGAGCGGTTTGCCAACGCATTGTCAGCCTCTGACGATGCTGATTTGGCTCACCAAGCGGCGGTCGTGATTATCGGTTTTGAATTGCAATCACTGCAGAACGGTGTGCATTCGACTCCCGACGAACTGCTGACGCAAGTCGACCGGCTGATTGTGCGTCCTCAAGATCGTGGCTTTCCTGAATTCATGGTGCTGCAACAAGCCCAGCAGGTCCTACGGCAGATGGGCTTCATCGAGCAGGCCGACCAAGTGCAGAGAACACTGGTAGAAGCTTATCGCACGGCACCCGATCCAAAGTTGCGCGGCGAAGCCTGGTTGGTCGAGACCCACAGCAGCCAAGCCTACCAGAATTTCCTGCAAGCCTTTGGGCCATTGGGGACGGATCAGTTTGATGCGGCGGCCGCGTTGGCTGCGCTGCGCGGGCTGTACGAGCAATTCCCTAGTATGCAAACGCTCGAACAAATTGCCAGCACCATTACCAACATCGAATACAGCGGCCATGTTCCGCTCAGCCAAGATGTAGCCAGCTTCACCCAGCAGATGCTGGCGAACTATCCCGCTGCGGATACCACTTCAGTTGAGAACGCGTTAGCGGCGCATGCGGCGCGAACTGCATTGTTGGGGCAGACGCTGGAGCTGTCTGGGTTGGTCGGCTTCGATGGCCAGCCGCTGCAGTCCTCCGACTACGCCGGCAAGGTTGTGCTGGTCGATTTCTGGGCTTCTTGGTGCGTCAAGTGCATGCGTGAGATTCCCGCGATTCGTCAAAGCTACGCTAAATTTTCCGAGCAAGGCTTTGATGTGCTGAGCGTGAACATGGATGAGAACCTAGCTTCGGGCCGCAGCTTTGTCGAGCAACAGAAATTCCCGTGGCGATCCTTTCACAGCCAGAATCCGCAAGAATTGGGGTTCAAGTCCGCGCTGGCTCAGCGGCTGGGCGTAAACGCTATCCCCTTTATGCTCCTGGTCGGCCGCGATGGCCGCGTCGCCGCCTTGCATGTCCGTGGAGAGCAACTCGGGCCAGCCATCGCCAAACTACTCGATTCCGCTCCACACGAAGAGATCTCACCATGACTGCACCTCGCTTATTTCTGATCGGTGGCAGCCTACTGCTGCTCAATGCCGCCGCCGTCTTGACCACGGGAGTGTGGCGGCACGTTGTGGCCGCCGAGCCTCCGACGACAGTTAAGTCGACTACAGCCACCGACCTGTCGACCGTCGAGCCCGCAGATGGCTCGGCAGGTGCTGCAACAGGTGATTCAGTACGCGATGCCTCAGGTGACTCTGCAGAACGCAAGGTGGACGGCCCCAGCGAGGCACCTGCCAGTTCCAATCCGCTGGATCGCATTCCGATCCCTGATTCGCTACCGTCCGTCCCTTCGCTGGCCGATCACGAATCGCTCAAGGATGATCCAGGGTTTCAGGAATTTAGCCGTTTGTTTTCCAAGGTCGAAGAGTCTTGGGAGCTGGACTATCCAGCCTCCGTCAAGCCGCAATCTAAGGTGCAGAGCGCTGCTTACTATGAGTCGCTCGACAAGCGTTTGCATTCTGCCGAGCAACTATGCGCGGTAGCGCGTTGCATCGCTGCGGAAGCGGGCCGGCAAGCTCTCAGCGGTCGTTCCAAGCAGAGCGAAGAGCTATTGCAAATGGCCACCCAGTTGCGCGACATGGCTGCCAAACTGCTCGTAGCCGAACTTTAATCAAGACACAATGCAGGTGATACGATTGAGCGCAAAGCAACTATGGTCTGCTGCGACTTGTCGTCGCTTTTGGGGAGTTCGCTGCTCGGCGGTAACAGTTCAGGTGGTGCGAAATTGTTCGGCGGGGTAGACATTCGACATACCGGCTGTGAAGCGGGATGTCTCGTGCCGTCGAA
Source organism: uncultured Pirellulaceae bacterium (assembly GCA_934255105.1). Classification (GTDB taxonomy): domain Bacteria; phylum Planctomycetota; class Planctomycetia; order Pirellulales; family Pirellulaceae; genus Aureliella. Next base: position 797 of record CAKQNH010000591.1, on the reverse strand, counting down.
CCTATTCCTTGGCGATGGCCCATGTGAAAGCTACGACAAGTCGTAGCAGTCTGAAGAGCGTGTCGGCGGATTACAAAATCCGCCGACGCCTTGCACAAGCGCCCAGCACTACATGTTGCCAGCGTTACTTATTGATAGGCAAGTTAAAATCGCCTTGCAAATCGCGCCATACGCAGTGGATGTGGTTGGCCGGGTTCCCTTCGGCATCAGCTTGCACGTTGATAAACTCGATTTCGAATGTCGTCCCTTGAATTCGATAGTAGTGGCCGATGCCGGGCTTGAGAGCTCCCGACCAAGCGAATTTTACGTCGTCAAAACCCGCCTCGTCGATCAGCGCCCAACGCTGCTCGGCAACTCCGGGACGCATTTTCTTCGAATAGGCTTCGATCAATTTTTTGAGCAGGTCCTGCTGTGGGCTGCTCAGTTGGCTGGCGCTGATGCCCGCGGCAGGTTCGATAACGGGTTGAGGCTGGCCAGCGCCGCGGATCTCGCGTGGTACGTCACCCGGCAGCATGGCTGCGGAGAGTTGCTTTTCATCAAAGCTACTCACCAGCTCGAATCCCACTTGCTCTTCGTCCGCCAGCACGCGAAACCCCTTTGGAAATTTCTCGCCGAAGCTGCTGCGCAATTCGGCCGGGTTGCTACCCATGAACTGCGGTGTCGAATCGACAATTTTATTTCCTTTGAGAGAAAAGTTGAGCGACAGATGGTGCCCCTCAATGCTCACGCCCCAAGTCTCTCCCTTGGCTGCTTTGCCAAAGAGAGTGAAGTAGTATTTCTCAGGATTGCGAACGTTC
>CAKQNH010000590.1 GCA_934255105.1 uncultured Pirellulaceae bacterium | reverse complement strand
CGCTAATACTTCCCACACGTTCGCTATGTGCGCAGACGTCGGCAGCCACGCGATGGGAAATCACATTCAGTTGGTCGGCGATTCCCAGAATTCGAGCTGACTCCGTCAGATCTTTTGTAACAGAGAATTTCTGGCGATCGGCGTACTTGGGAAGCAGTGAAGCAACAATTGCTACTCCCGCGACGACCCCCATCAAAGTGCAAAGAAACTCGACCATGGCGCGCCTCAATATTTAAAATCAAGGCAGGCAGCATACAATCTTGTAGCTTCCCCCCCGATGAATGAAATGTACAATCGAGAGTAGGACAGGTTTCGACAACAACATCGGTCTGAGCAACTTGGAAGTAAACAATGCTAGCAATGCTGCGTCTGTTGTTGACGAATCTGCCGATCGTAACGATTCCAGCTTGACTCTCTTGTGGCAATCGCGATACTGAGTATTGGTACTTGTACGTGGGCCACGTTCTGAAGATTCTCCTCATGACGACTGCACATGGATTGGCTCACACACTCTAGGCTCCTAATGGATGGGCCCCATCAATGATTGATTCTGCACTGCGCGATTCCACGGGTCGCATCAAATTACTTCTGTCCGAGAGCCCGATGGCCGAGGTTCGACGAATTCGAGTCGAACAAGACGGAGACCGGGTGTTTCTGCAAGGCCGCGTGGCCACGTTTTACGCCAAGCAGATGGTACAAGAAACCGCTCGGCGAGCGAACTGTGGTCTACACATCATCAACAGCGTCAGCGTAGACTGATCGACTGTCGAGCAGTTGATCGATTTTCTGCACCAGCACCATTGAGCTTGGGTCAAATTCCATCTCGATCCGCAGCGCCAGCAGCGGTACTCCGGCGATGGATTCACTTTGGATTTTGACCCAATCTTTCATCGTGCACACGATCGCCTTGGCGTGTGGGAATTGCTGCGGCCACGCGGTCAAAGCGGCCACATCTTCGCCGCTGAAGGCGTGATGGTCGGGCCAAGTTCGAGTGTCCAACACGTGTGCCCCTAATTCCGCAAGGCTGCCAAAGAACGAACTCGGACTGCCAATCGCGCAGAAGGCCAGCACCGATTGCTGCGACAACCGATCTAAACCGACCGCTCCCGCCGCCGCACTCCACAGACATTTTGGTCGATGATTGGCTGATATCACGACCGCTTGTGGTGCGCGGCGTTGCACTTGAACCAACAGTTTGTCGTAGCTAGACTGCTCCGCAGTGGCCGCTCGCGTCAGTACCACCACATCGGCGCGCGACAAACTAGACATTGGCTCGCGCAACAGTCCACCGGGGAGCAACCAGCGACAAGCAGCCGATTCGCTGGCGTCGATCAGCACGATGTCTAGGTCTCGCTCCAGTCGTCGATGCTGAAAGCCATCGTCCAACAGCAGCACTTGCATATCGAGTTCGTCGGCCGCCAGTGTGGCGGAAGCAACGCGATCCCAGTGTTGCAAATGCGGCACGTCGGGCAGCGCCAGCTCAAGCTCCAGTGCCTCGTCGTTCTGGCCACTGTCCAGTTGACCATAGCCGCGACTCAAGACGGCTACCCGCACACCGCGCTGGCGCAGGTAGCCTGCCAGCCAAGCCACCATGGGGCTTTTGCCGGTACCTCCCACGCTCAGGTTACCCACCGAAATCACCGGCAGGGCCGCACGCGTGGTGCGCAGCCATGCATGGTCATAGCCCCAATTGCGCAAGCGCATCGCAGCTCCGTACGGCAAACTCGCGGCCCGCAGCAGCCAGCGCAGTACGCGGACACCCACCGGCGGGTTGGGACAAGTCAACAATTGACGCAGGTCAACCAATGGACAATACCTAGATGAAGAAGATAGAAGTCTGTTCGGGTAGTAACGGTTATGCGACGCAGCGCGAACGATCTGAAGCTTCGGGGAGAAACGAACCGAACTATTATGACGGAAGCAATCAATATTTCAGGGGGAGTGTCCATGCGTTTCCAGATCAATTATCAAAAGCTCGGAGCATTCTTGCTGGCCGTCTGCGCCGCACCCGCTTGGCTGCACGTTGCACCCAGCAAGGCTTCAGGACAGGAGCGAGTCGCACCGCGAGAGCCAGCCACGACTTCGCTGGCGGCAGCAGCCTCTGGGCATGGGCAAGTAACCACCGCTAGCAGTGTCCGCGCGGGCGAAAGTCCGTCGTTGCGGACCGCACAATTGACGGGTGTCGTCATGCTTGTGCAACCCCCCAACGATCTGCCGGCCGCACAGCCTCCGAGCACCCGCGGACCTACGCTCGCTGAAAGCGCGGCAAATAGCAACGCCCCGCCGGAATCCAGCACCGCCCCCAAAGAAGCCGAGGACGCTGAGTTTAGCGAAAACTCGCTAATGCCTCTACAGAGTCGCGGCTTGAACAACCGCGTCCAAGTAGTCGATTTATCCGTGGCGGGGCTAGGAACCGGACAGATTCCCGAAGGTGCTTCGGTGCAATTAGAGGTCGAATCGGCCTACGGCCGGGCAGCGGCTTTCAAATGCGTGCATTGGTATCCAAGCAGTATCTGCCACTACCCGCTGCGCTTCGAGGAAGCCATGCTGGAACGGCACGGACACGTCAGATATGGCCTTCTGCAACCGCTCGCCTCCGGGGCCCGGTTCTTTGCTACCATTCCGATGATTCCGTATCTCAATACACTCCAACCCCGCCACCAGTCGGTCTACGCCTTGGGAAATTACCGCCCAGGAAGCGCTGCTCCGCTAGTGCGCGACTCGATCCCCTACGATGCGCACGCTGCCGTGGTGGAAGCCATGGCTGTCGCCGGATTCTTCTGGGCTGCCCCCCTGTAGTCCGCCGAACGTTAAGTTCCGCAGGGAAAAATGCAGAGCCGACTCAATCTTCGCAGGAAGGCGGTTCTTCGGAAACACGCACTTACTCAGCCCGCACGGGTCTTGCTCGCCTTGCGGCGGCAGGGTAAGTTGGGAATAAATAACTGTCGACCGCTGGGTCGTCGAACTGCTTCCTCTGCCTAATAGCCTGACGCCGCCCGATGAACGTAAAAGATATTCGCTTAGTCGCCTTGGCCTTTTTTGTCCTAGCCATCGCCTTGCGCTTTGCACCGCACTTTTATAACATGACCCCCATAGCCGCGCTGGCGTTGTTTGCAGGCTGCTACCTGTCGGGACGCGTCGGTCTGATCCTGGCATTCGGCGCAATGGCTGTCAGCGATCTGCTGGGGCATTGGTTCCAAGTCTCTGGCATGGGCTTCTACGACCGCACCACCATGTTGACCGTGTATGCCGCGCTTGGTCTGACCGCCTTGATCGGCGCAGGGCTGCGAGGGCGAGTGAACGTGGCGACTGTACCGCTAGCTTCCCTGTTGGGCACGGCCGTCTTCTTTCTCAGCACCAACTTCGCCGCTTGGCTCGACCCACAGATGGGATATGCGGCCAGTTGGGAGGGTTTGATAAGCTGTTATGTTGCCGCAATCCCCTTTGCCCGCAACACCTTGCTGGGTGATTTGTTCTATTCGGGACTACTCTTTGGCATCTACAACCTTTTGATTGTGCCCCGCCTGAGCACGGTACCCGCTCCCGCCGAGCAATCCCCCGTGGGATAAGCTTCCAGCTTGTCAAACCAACTACACACCACGCCCGTGGGATAAGCTTCCAGCTTGTCAAACCAGCTACACAGCACGCCGTGGGATAAGCTTCCAGCTTGTCAAACCAGCTACACAGCACGCCCACCCCTACCCCGTGCAGTTCCGTAGAACGGGCACTCCTCCCCGTTTACACCCCACTTCTCAAATTGCATCAGCCCGCTGCTTTTATACCCCACAACTTTTCACGAGCCTTTTCCCTATCGATTTCTTGCGCTAGCTCTGCTCGCACTGGATCTTCTCCCTCTGGGAGACTGCTGAATTAGTCGGGCTTTTGGTTTGGTTGGGGGGTAGAATAGTTGATCTGAAAAATTTG
>CAKQNH010000589.1 GCA_934255105.1 uncultured Pirellulaceae bacterium | reverse complement strand
TCACCAGATAGTGCTGGTGCGAAATGTTGGCGACGAATCGGCTTTCACGAGGAAGTGCCTCACGAATGGTCTGGCAGGATTCGTTGAACTCGTTGGAAGCGGCTTCGAAGCGTTCGACGGCTCGCAGGTATCGCTGCAATGCGAGCGAGACGGTGACGCGCTGTTCGATATTCATTGCGGGTGCTGACATGTTTTTCCTTTGAAATGCTGACTTATGCTTTGAGTAATGAATTGGCCTTCTACCCCTTGAACTACTCAGCTCGGAGGCAAACTGGCGAGAGACCACGAAAACTTTTCAGGCGATGTACTCGCGGAGCCCTTCCGCTTCGAACTGCTCTGCGATCTGGCTCATCCAGTGGCGAAGGGTCGAGCGAGGGACGCCCATTAACTCCGAGACCTGGACCATCGAATGGGTCTTTCGCAGTTCGAGCATGCGTTGCCACTCTTCCGGCAGTCGCGAAATGGCGATGGCGACGTCAGAGACCAGATCATTGAGTTCGTTGGCGGCTTTTCGATCCATCTGAAGACGTGCGTCCCCAACCGAATCGCCGAGCGTGTACTGCAACTCGGTCGGCAGATCGCCCGGGACGAATACCACGGCGTTAAGCGATTGAAGATGACGTGGTCCGTTCTTTGGGAACGATTGCTCGGCAATTAACCTCGCGGCGTGTCGCTCGACCACCGTGGTAATGAAGACGTTGCGGTGAGCGATTTCAGGATCGAACGAGGGCAGGGCCTTGATGACTTTCGTCAGTAGCGTTTGTTCGAGCGACTCTAGATCTTGCTCGGAGCTACCCAGTCGTTGTGAGATCTGAATTGCTTTGCGGCGAATAATCCCGCGAGTGAAGTTGTCGTTAGCGACATCAAAAGATGGTGACATAAATGCCATTCCTTGGCCGGCACACCAACACTACACCCGAGCGACAGACCGTCCCGAAGGGCTCTGGAGCGGCGCTGATCTGCTACGGCAAGGTGAAGTTGTCGAAGCGTCGTTGGCCTGTCGCCTGTGACTGACGACATGTCGCTGGGAAGCCAAAGAATTGCGAAACTTTCTGCTCAGATCGTGTTCCGAGCGGCAATTTCACGGGCTTTTTGAATAGCGATTTTTCAGGAGGTGGGCGACTTGGTTCAGCGACATGTCGCAGCGACAACACCTTGTCAGGGTTCTGGGTCGAGGGCAAAGAGAGTTTGCCAGCCGCAATGATCGGGCATCCATCGAATCGGATCGTCGGCGATTCCAAAGAAGTCGCAAAGAGTTTCACTAAGCCGCTCTTTGCGTTTTTGATTCTGGCGACTCGCACCAGGCGAATTCCAGGTCATCGTGCCATAGGACTTAGCGAACGATCGCAGCAATTCCCATTGAACGTTCGATCGCTTGTTGCCTGCACGCGCAAATCCCATTTCGGCGAAGTGGTAGCGTCCAACGACGCCAGCCGCTGTGATGGAAACGGTGTCGATGTCCAGAAACCGGATCTTGATCGCCGACCAGGCGCAGTTTGGTGGAGTTGGGAAGCCCGACTTGGCTACCTTGGCCGGTTGCTTTGGCAGATGCAACCGCTGGAAAGAATCGATTCGTTCGAGCGCTGGCTGCGTAAACGCAATTGCACCTTGATCAGACGGTTGAGTAACTTCAGACAACGACAGCAGAAGTCCACGCCGATCATCCAACAGGCGACCGCAGATCGGGTCAACAGGTCTTGTTCGCAGACGCAGAAGGACGAATGGTTGATCCGTCTGGTCGCTTATGTGAGTCAACGTTTCAATCAATGGCCCGCCCCCAACAAAGAACGGGAAGGCGAAGCCCATTTGTGGCTGGGAAGTCGCCCAATGCCAAGCAGGTTTGATACTGCCGGCGATTGTCGATCGAAGGAGAGTAGCTTGGCCACAGAGAGAATCAGCGACACGAGGCCAATCGATGCCAAAAACCGTGACTTCAGCACGGTCGATCACATTGCAGCGATTGGAGCTCTCATCGAACGTTAGATATCGATAAGGCTCATCTTCAACGACGCGAAGCCATTGGTTCTTGTCGCCCTGGTTTGGTATCGCACTGGCAATCTCCTTCGTTGGAGTAAGCCAGCGGTTCGCATTTTCAAAATCAGCACCTAGCAGGACTTTCCAATGAGCTCGGGAAGTTCGCTGCTCAGGCACCGAGGCCGCTGCGAGCCACAGACGTTCCACCCAATGAGAATGGCACGATGAGCTTGCCATTGGTAAATCCTCGTTCATGCAAAAACAACTCGATCACGTCAGCATCACCATCGCGGGTATAAACCGCGATATTCGGTGGCTTGATCGTTACGGAGCGAGTTCTTCTGCCGTCGATGAACCGCAATTCGATTCTGGCTTCTGCGATGCGAACATCGATATCCAGGCTCTCGTAATACGCGATTCGCTCGTCGAGGATCTCAATCAGGTCAGCACGCCTTGTCGTCACAAGCTCTGGCTTGGCACCAGCGACAAACAGCGTCACCGATGTCAGCGTAGCTGACAACAACTCGGGAATGTTAACAACTGACAAGGCCGCTTCGCTATTCACTCGAAGCGGCTCTGTAGTCCAGATGTCTCCGGGAGGAAACATATTCTCATCGCCGAAGAAGAAGCGACCGAATGATCCTCGATACATCTCTTTCTGAATCGCTGTCGTTGCATTGATCTTCAGTTCTCCGGTCGCCCGGTTGAAGTGAAGCAGGTCATCTTGCAGCGGTTGAAAACTCAAGATGTCCCGTACTCCATCCACGAGCACATCTTGCAACTGCCAAGGTCGCCCGTGGCTGACCGTCAAATCCAACGAGTCTTCGGACAGGTGCATTGCAGCGCTCGTTCCGCGTCCACACCGTCTCGACTCGAAGTATGATCCCACAGCGTTTTCAAAAGATACGCGGGACAGCTCCAGCGGCTCTTGTAAGCTAGGTACGGCTTCACTGTTCGCCTGGAAGTACGAATAGGTGCGCCGAGCATTGAGAGCCTGCAAGCGATGGATTACTTCGACGTGCTCGCGATGACGCAGGATCGCTTCAACAGCAACATCTGCGGGCATGATTCTCTCATCGCGATGGAATGCATCCGCCAACTCATCGATCTGATCGAGGAGCGTTTCCATCATTGATTCGCGAGCCAGTTCATTGACCATGTGAACCGCTCGCATCAATTCGGCGGGTGTTTGACCATCGGGAGCCTTCAGAATTTCGCCCAGAAGCTCGAACTGAAAATCCGTGAGTTTGCCTGCGTGAGGTAGCGTCAGCCCTCGCGAGGCGATGTATTCGTAATGGGGCGAGAGAAACTTCAATAGCCGATCATGTTGGACGGATTTCAGCACTCGCAAGTTGGTAAATCGTTGGTACTTGGCTGTGGTCATGTGATGCTCAAAAAAGTTAGACAATCATGTTTGCTTCCATGGTAAAAAAAGGATTCCAGTGGCTCCGACTAACTGGCAACGCGCTCATTGAGGAAGGGTCGACGGTGGTTCCACCACCGTGTTCTCCTGTTACTTGCATCCGTTCGTTTCATCCTTCGCTCTGCTCCTGTCGCCCTCCTGACACTCGACCCTGTCCCCAATTTGCAATTGCTAGCATTGCATAAGGCTGTGACACCTTTGGTCAACATCGCCCAAATATTTTCCATTTCTTCGGGAGTCGCGTCCTCGCAATGTATTCTCAAGAAATTCTGTTGACCTTCGGTTTCCACCTTTACTCGCAATCCTGAGTCGGGTTCAGGCGAGTAAGCCCAGGTCTCGGAGTCGCACAGATAAATCATTTCTGGCAGCTCCGATTCAGGGCACTTTTCTGTGAGCAAGTCCTCGGTCTCGCAACCCAGGAAATCCACGATGTCGAAAACCATCTCCCGACCGATGGCCCGGTACTCACCGCGTTCGATTTTTCGCCAATCCTCGGCCAGGTCAGATTCCAGGACACAGTCCTCGAG
>CAKQNH010000588.1 GCA_934255105.1 uncultured Pirellulaceae bacterium | reverse complement strand
ACCCAACAATGTGCTATGCCCCCGGCAGTATGTCTGATTCAGTTACGTGAGCACGATTCATTCCGATTACAAGTAGAACCGAGAAGATGGCGAACAGAATTCCCACACAGCAGCATCGCGAACTCGCGTTCAATCCGTGGTTCGCGGCGATTGGAGTAGGGCGTCGATGCGACTCGGATCTTGTCGAGCATCCAAGATAGCGTACACATCCTCCGATTCGCCTTTTAGTTTGTAGTAAATTGAGTAAGGAAAGCGTTTTGAGAGCGATCTGAAGTAGCCCCGATATTGTTCATGGATACCAGCGAAGTTCTTGAGAGAGTCGATATCTGTCGCAATGCAATCGGTAAAATATATTCCAAGCCCTGGATGCTGAATTTCGTAGAAGTCCGATCCCATTTCAACGTCTCGTTCCGCTTCGGGCAGTAGCCGAATTCTCATTTGAAACGCTCACGGAGTCGTTCTTTCGCATCATCCCAGTCAACAAATCCGGTACGCCCATCGCGCACCGCTGCCTCGCGTTCCGCTAGGATCTTACCGTGCCAATCCGGAGACGGTATATCTGCGGGACGACGCGAAAGGTCGTTCCAAAGACGTTCCATCAACAACAGTTTATCCGCAACGGATAGATTTTCGATCGGTAAAGTAGATGCTGTGCTCATGTCAAGCATTATACCGGGGATCGTAGCGTCGAGCAAATCTCACTTCCGCCAACCTCTAGCAACCTCTAGGGACACAGCACGTTCTTGGGTGGCTTCATCCGTCCAACAAAGTGCCACGGAACGCGGAGGGGAACGCGGGGGCACAGCACGTTAGGGGGTGGCATCATCCATCCAGCAAGGTGCTATGCCTCTGGCAATCTGATGCCCCTGGCAATCTGCCTCGGGCGTCCGTTTCGATTGGTAGGAAAATGGAGGTAGGAAGATAGAAACCAAAAATCTTCCTACCTCCATTTTCCTACCAATCTCTGAGCTAGTTTGAGGAGAATTGAGCTGACTGGGATCGAGGACAGCACCCCGAGGTGGGATGTGACGTGCTGTGGCGCCAGTCTGCTGGCTTTGTTCCACACCCCACACCAAGCCACTTACGGCACCATGGTTCCGCGAAGTCTTTTGAACCGCTAATGGACTCGAATAGACGCTAATAAACTCGGGCCTGGCATTCGCGTTAATTAGCGTCCATTCGCGGTTAAAGTAGCAGCAAGGTACAATGAAGCAGGCCTGAAAAGGAGGTAAAATCATGACCAAAATTGTGATACAGAGTGAGGTCGCCGATCAGATTCGGCAGTCCGAGGGCCGTATTGAACTTGTCGATTGCCAAGGGAAACGCGTTGGCGTGGTTCGACGCCTGCCGACCGACGACGAGATCGCAGTGGCAAAGGCGAGAGTCGGAATCAGCGGGCCGAAGTTTACGGTTGACGAATTGATCGAGAAGGTGGAGGCGTTGTGAATTACGACGTCATTTTATCGCTGGAGGCAGTCGAAGACGTGTTGAGGATCACAATGGCGAGCCAACCGAAGGCTGCGGTGGTGAAAGCGTCGAAGCGGATTCAGGTCGCGTTGGTCGATGATCCAGCAGATGCGGGCGAACACTTAAGTGAAGGCTTGCATTTCATCGACCGCGAGCCACTGCGTGGGTTCTATACGATTGACGTGTCGCAAATGACGGTGGAAGTCGTCAACGTCAAGCCTATCTGATTTTCCGCCTACGAACGACAGGTGGCCGACAGAACGATATAGTTCTCTCGGAACATATGCAGACGTATTGGCCAATGCAACCAATCTCATCTAAGTGAGTCAGACAAGTGCTGCACCCACGAACCACTTTAAGCAAACAGCTCCGTGACGGCTTGCCCCTTACCGTCTTCGGTAACGTAAAACGGACGACCCTCGATCTCAAAGCCGGTCCGCGGGCTGATTCCCATGGCGGTCATGATGGTGGCATGCATGTCTTCAATGCTGACCGGATTGCTAATTGCGACGAGCGGTCTCTCAGGTGCCGTGACGCCGTACAGAAAGCCTTGTTTCACACCGCCACCGAACATCAATACGCTCGAACCGCCAGTAAAGTGGCGATGCAATCCGTAGTGCTTCAGCTCGCTCACCGCCTCCACTTTCTCGGTTGCTTGATCGGCCGCGTTGGAACCAGGCACACCTTCGATCAGTGCGTCGCGACTGAATTCAGAGGCGACCACGACCAGCGTGCGATCGAGCAGCCCGCGGCTCTCTAGATCGAGAATCAATTGCGAGATGGGGCGATCAATCTCGGAGTGCATGCGGGCCATGGTGGTGTGCCCATCGTTGTGCGTATCGAAATGTAGGAAGGGGACGTACTCGGTGGTGACTTCGACAAACCGCGCACCCGCCTCGACCATCCGCCGCGCTAACAAACAACCCTGGCCGAATCGCCCCGTATCGTACCGCTCGAAACTCTCCTTGGGTTCGAGCGTAATGTCGAAGGCGGTCCGCTGGTCGCTGCTGAGCAGACGATAGGCGTTGTCCAGCGAGCGTAGCATCGACTCCTGATGATGGTTGCTCAGCAGATCGCGCTGTGGGCTGGCGTCGACCAACCGCTTGAACAATCGATCTCGATTTGCGAACCGCTGCGCGTCCATGCCGCTGGGTGGCCGCACCGACTGCGCTGCTTGGTCGGGATAGGGTAAATTCATCGGCCCGAATTCGCTTCCAAAAAAACCAGCCGTGGTAAAGGCCTTTAATTCCTCGCTCTCGCCAACCCCCTCAAGCCGTTGACCGATGTTGACAAAAGCGGGCATCACCGAGTTGCGTGGTCCGAGCACCTTGGCCATCCAGGCACCCAGGTGAGGAGCGGCCACAGTGGTGGGAGGGACATAGCCGGTATGCCAATGGAACTGGTGTCGCGAATGTAAAATGCTCCCCAAGTCGGGTTGCACATGCGAGCGAATGAGCGTCCCTCGATCCATGATGGCGGCGATATTCTCAAGCCCCTGGCAGATTTTAATATCATCCACGGCGGTGTCGATGGCTGGGTAGGTGCTCAGCATGTCGGCCACCTTTAAGCCCTTCTGGAACGGATGATAGCGCTTGGGATCAAACGTGTCGGGTGCGGCCATACCACCAGCCAACCATATCAGAATGCAGGCGTCGGCTGTGGCCTCGGGTTGTTCGACCGGCAGAACTGGGGACGAGGCCATCAGGCGGGGTGCGCCCATCGCCATGGTTGCTGCCGAGACCGCCGAAAACTGCTGCAGTAGCTCGCGCCGCGTCAAGTGAGCGTGTTTGCGGGTTGGATGGTTCATGTGTTTGTCTCCTATACTTCATTGTAGGTGGGCTCTGCAAACTTAAACTTAAACTAACAGCCTGGGAGTTTGAGTTGGAGCTGAAGTGTTGCGGGCAGTTACGACGCGGGGGACGTCAATTGTATTAGTGACGCACTTGAGGCTTAGACTGAGAGACGAATCGGCGATCTGCGGTTACGCTCCTTGGACTGCTGCGACTTGTCGTAGCTTTTAACGCGAACCCTCACCACACACTGTGGTTGACGGTGCAAAACAGTTCTATCTCAAACCAGGCTGCCGCCGAATAAGTCTCCACCGTATAAATCGTTACCGCTCCGTAGGCACCGCCAAAGCTACGACAAGTCGCAGCACTCCAAAGTCAGTCCACCTGCAAAACGCGTCGATAATTAAGTCGACGACGCGGAGCGTCGAGCCACATTAAGTCGAGCCACATTAAGTCAGTGGACCAACATAAACTCGGGCAACATGCAGAGGGACCACATGGCGTCGCTAATGGTGGCGGCCGTGGGTTTGTCTCCCAAGTAGTCGACGAACAGGTTTAGCTCTTGATCGGTCGGCTCACGGGATAAGGCGGACAAAAACAGCGCTCCGACCATCTCCTCGGTCGATGGCCATGTTTGCTCTGACCAACGCCGGCCACCACGCTCGAAGGC
>CAKQNH010000587.1 GCA_934255105.1 uncultured Pirellulaceae bacterium | reverse complement strand
GCCAGCCGATTCGATGATCGGCGCAACCATCAGCGAGCGGCGCGGTTGCAGTTGGATTAAATCGATTGGCTTTACACCTTCGCTGGCCACTACCCAGTGGGAGCTAGATCTGAGCAGGTATCAGCCTCCCATCGATCGTGTGCAGTTGCAGATTCGGCGCAGCACTCAAGTCAACCATGCGGAGGACGGCCCAGCCATGTCTTGGTGGCAAGCCTGTTGGATGGGACATACTGAGCCGAGTGAATTTGAATTGTTGCAACGAGTTGGAGAGGGCCTGATTTGTGATGCATTGTTCTGGACCGTGGCTTCCGAAATGCAAACCTCGCCCGACTCCATCGCTTGGCTGTGGCCGCTGTCGATGCCAAGCGGCGAGTTGCCTGCGGAGCATTTGACGTTTCTGTTGGGGGAAGCTTGTCGCCAGTTGCAGGCTGAGCGTGTAGACTTAGTTCGCACGGCCACGGCGGCCAACAACACGCCGCTCAACGGGATCCTCAGGCGTTTGAGTTTTATTGCCGAACACAGTGGGATGGTATTCGAAAAACGCTTACCGATCGGTTGAGTACCCGTTGACCAATAGTTGGCTAGGTTGACAGTGGACTGGGCCAAGAGAGGGAGACCCACCATCTGGTAAACTGCAGCTACTCCAAGTACGATCGGACGCTCTATAGGGCGTCGCTCAACAAGTAAGGTCATCACGATGATATTAACGCTGGAAAACCAAGCGAACGGCAATTGCTATGTGTCTTTGGCTGGCAAGATTAGCCAAACCGCCGTCGCTGGTCAAACCCTCGAGTTGAGCCAACAACTGGGTGTAGAAAATTTGAATCAGAAGATTCTGGTTTCATTGCAGCACACCGACTATATCGATTCCAGCGGCATTGGCTGGCTGCTGGCCACCGACAAGCAGATTCGCGATAGCGGTGGGCAACTCATTCTCTACTCGCTGCCACTCGATATCCAACACGTGTTTGGTTTGATGAAGCTAAACACCGTGCTCAAGATTGCCAAAGACAAAGAGCACGCGACCGCGATTGCATTAGGGGACAACCATGCCGGCTGAACCGCATCAACCGCTGCCGCCGGAACTGGCATCGATCCAGTCCAGAGAACCGCGTGAGGCCTTGAATGTGATCTTGGAGCATGCGGCTAAAGCTGAAGCCAGCGATTTGTTCATCCAGCCCAATGGTAATCACTACGCGATAGCCTATCGGCAAATGGGGTCGGTTTGTCCCATGGTGGTCGTCTCCAACGAGTTGGGGATGTCGCTAGTGAATTTGATCAAATCGTCCGCCGGGATGGATCTGGCCGAACGCCGCCACCCGCTCGACGGACGCTGGCGATATCCCATAGGGGACGCTAGCTATGACTTTCGTATCAATACGATCGGCACGCACTACGGAGAGGATTTGGTCATGCGTCTGCTGGCCACCGGCGGCGATTCACTCCGACTGGACAGCTTGGGACTGATTGGGAATCAAGGCTCCGATCTGCGCGCGATCCTCAACAGCGGGAGCGGCTTAGTGTTAGTGACAGGACCCGTGGGTGCAGGGAAATCGACCACGCTTTACGCCTGTCTCAATGCGCTGAACGATGGCTCGCGAATGATTATTACCTTGGAAGACCCCATCGAAAAATTGATCAAAGGGATCCGCCAATGCCAAGTGATGCCCAAGATTGGAATAGGCTTTGTCGAATTGCTGCGGGGTGTGCTACGCCAGAGTCCCGATGTACTCATGATCGGGGAAATCCGCGATGAGGAGACTGCGGACACGGCGGTGAGGGCTGCCAGCAGTGGTCACTTGGTGCTTGCCACGCTCCACTCTCCGATGGCCGCAGGTGCCATTCAGAGCATGTTAGCCTTTGATGTCAATCCATACTTCCTGGGGAATTCATTGGTGGGAGTGGTGGCCCAGCAGTTAATACGGCGTTAGTCCTCCAAATCGCGCAAGACCTATGATGTCAGCCACTCGCCCGACACATTCTCCGATGTTAAACAATACCTCCAACCCGGCGAGGGGAGCGTGATCTACGGTCCCGACGAACACGATCCCGATTCGCGCGGAGGCTATGTCGGGCGGACCGGACTGTTCGAAGTTCTAACCCTCAACCGAAAACTCAAGAACTTGATCGCTGCGCGTGCTACTTCGGCAGAGATCCATCAGGCCGCGCTCGAGCGCGGTATGCTCGACTTCAGCCGCGCCGCGCTACTTAAAGCCGCCCAAGGTGTCACTGGCATCGAAGACATCGGACGCTTGATCCCCGCCATCGAACTGGACGACTACGGACATGAAACAGCCTAATGACTCTCTGATTCAACTCGGTTTTGCGACTGCCATCGTGCCCGAATTGTCACTGGCCGAAGTGCTCCGTTTAGCGGCCGAGATCGGCTACGACTGCGTGGAAGTTATGTGCTGGCCGCCCGCCAGCGGTATCGAAAGGCGGTATGCCGGTGTGACGCACATCGACGCCACCGGCCTATCACCCGAGAAATGCCACCAGATCGCTGCACTCACTGCGGAGACTGGCGTACAGATCAGCGCTCTGGGCTACTACCCCAACTGTCTTGCACCCGACCGCGCGGAAGCAGTGCAATCGGTCGAGCACTTGAAGCAAGTCATGCGGGGGGCGGCCGAACTGGGCATCGCGCGCGTCAATAGCTTTATCGGCCGAGATTTCACGCAGAGTGTCGATGACAACTGGCCACGACTGCTTGAAACATGGGGGCCGTTGGTCGAATTGGCCGATCAATTGAAATTGAAAATTGGCATCGAGAACTGTCCCATGCTGTTCTCCGCCGACGAATGGCCCGGTGGGAAAAACATCGCTACCACTCCAACCATATGGCGGCGATTGTTCCAAGACTTGCCCAGCCCTAATTTGGGACTAAATTACGATCCTTCCCATTTGGTGTGGCAACACATGGACTATCTCAAGCCCATTCGCGAATTCATCGATCGCATCTCACACGCGCACGCCAAAGATGTGCGGTTGGACCAGTTCCGATTGGACGACGTCGGCATTCTAGCACACCCGCTGGAGTACCATTCCCCTAAGCTGCCGGGCTTGGGAGACATCGACTGGGGGCAATTCTTTTCGACTTTGTTAGACGCCGGATACCGCGGACCAGTATGTGTAGAAGTCGAAGACCGCGCTTATGAAGGTTCGCTGGACACTCGCAAAGATTCGCTGCGCCAGAGCTACCGCTATCTGAAGAATTTCATTCCGTAAACGCAACTGGGATAAGCTTCCAGCTTGTCATTTCCCCACGTGGGTTAAGCTTCCAGCTTGTCGCGTGGGTTAAGCTTCCAGCTTGTCATCTCACCACGTGGGATAAGCTTCCAGCTTGTCGTCTCGAAAAACCGTTCGTGAAACACAGACTGTAAGCCTACGCCACTTTTCCCTCCACCTGAACTCTGACCAAGCTTTAATTTAGCCGTAGCAACTGCTCTATAACGGATTCGTCTAAACTCAGCACCATGGCAATTTTCGCTGGTTCCCAGCCTAGTTCCGCCAGACGGCGAGATTCACTTAGGGGGCTAGCGGCAGGAACTTGGACTTGTTCGGCCAATCGAATCATCTCTGCTAAGCGATGCGAGGCCTGATCGTAGGACTTGGTCATCGCCCCGACCGCCACCAACTTGGAATCCAACTCCGCTTTCAGTTCGCGTCCCAAATCGTGCAATTCGACTTGCCAGCGTAGCACCTCGGCAGGTGCCCCCAGCGATTTGGTTCCAGTGAAGGACGCTGGCGCTGAATTCGCGTTGCTATTGTGGCCCAAGGAAAATGTAGGGCTCGAGTGTATTTGTCGTCGGCGCATTTTTCCGCGTAGCATCAGCCAGCAGATCAACCCCAGACCGGCCAACATCATCAGTTGCTGCAAATGGTCTTGAGACATGGATCGTTGAGTCCGCTAGATAGAAGTTCGAGGT
>CAKQNH010000586.1 GCA_934255105.1 uncultured Pirellulaceae bacterium | reverse complement strand
CCTCAAGGCCTTCCACCACGACACAACCGTCGTGGCTCACGCCTTTGAAATGGCCGAACAACGCGTCCACAAGCTGGAAGCGATTCTGACCGACTATGATCCAAGCAGCGAGACGCGACAACTGAGCGAAATTGCCTATCAACACCCCACCACGGTCTCCGATCCGCTGTGGGACGTACTCCACGCCAGCAACCAGTGGTTTGAGGCCAGCCACGGTGCGTTCGACGCCAGCCTCGGGCGGCTCACGCAGTTGTGGCGAAAATACCGCCGCACCACTCGAATTCCCACGCAAGCTGAAATTGACGCGGCTCGCTATCAGTGCGGTTGGCAGAATGTGCGCCTAGACGCCGACCAACAACAATGCTCCTTCGACACTGCTGGACTGCGTTTCGATTTCGGCGGGATAGCCAAGGGCTATATCGTCGACAAAGCCTTTGAAGTGCTGTGCGAACACGGGATAAGGTGCGCACTGGTTAATGCCAGTGGCAACATGCGGGCAGGATCGGCACCCCCAAATCGAACAGGTTGGAGGATCGAGATCGCTCCGTTACAACCTGGTAGCTCCCCACTGCGGCACATCTTGATCGCGGACCAGTCCATTGCCACGTCGGGAGATTTGTGGCAATTTACAATGGTTGACGGAGTTCGCCGCAGCCATATCCTCGATCCTACCACCGGTCTGGGAGTCAGCGGCCCACGCTGTGCCACGGCGATTGCTCCGCTGGCCAGCGACGCCGATGCGTTGGCAACTATCGCCTGCATCCTCGGCTTCGACCGCTCAGCCAAGCTGATCGAACAATTGGAACACACGGAACTGCTGCTGGCGGATCGCGGCGAAGACGCCGCCGGCGGCCTAAGCGAATCTGCACACGTACAAACCAGCCTTGGTTTTCCACTCGATGTTTCCACTACCCCTGCTACCGGAGCCTTGCATGACGACAGCCAGTAAAGCCAAATGGGCATTGATTCTATTGCTGGCCGTGTTCCTACTGATCGTCGCCTTTCAAAATCTAGACGTGGTTGAAGTGCGAGTTTTACTGTGGCCATTCAAACTGACCATAGCGGTACTGTTAGCCATCACAACCTTGATCGGATTTTTGATGGGCTTCTTCGCCCGTACCCTATGGCACGCGCGGGCGCGACACAACCGTGGAAAGCCGGCTTAGCTGAAAGTCGACTTAGCATCGAGCCGTGGCGGAAGTCGCCAAGACTTTCGGCCCAGGCCAACCCTTTAATCCGTTGCCAAACATTCCCCTAGGTGACCACCAGCCATGGATGTCGTAGCCATCGACTTTGAAACCGCCAATAACCGCGCCGATAGCGCATGCCAACTGGCTGCGGTCGTCGTCCGCGATTCGCAGATCGTGTCGGAGCACAGTTGGCTCATCCGTCCACCAAGAATGTATTTTTCCCCGCGCAACATCGCCATCCACGGCATCCGACCAGAAGACGTTAGCCAAGCACCGACAATGGAGCAGGTGTGGAGCGAACTGAGCGAGATCTTCGATGGTCAGATTTTGGTAGCTCACAATGCGCGATTTGATATCGGCGTGCTGGTGGCTAGCTTGAGCGCTTTCGATGTGGCCTGCCCTCCCCTGCAGTTCACATGTACGCGCATGCTAGCCCGCGCCGCTTGGCCAGGCCGCAGCGGCTATGGACTGAAGCCTCTGGGGGATTGGCTGGGTGTTCAGTTCCAACATCACGATGCCCTGGAGGACGCGCGGTGCTGCGCACATATCGCACTATCAGTCGAACAGCTTCACACACCGGGTGACCTCGACCAGCTCGAAGCCCACTTGCAGGTGACTCGCGGCAGTTACCGCCACAGCCAAATCACCTCGCCCCGCTCCCTACGCGGACGCGGTGGTTCGGCCCGCGGACGCATATCGAACAGTTCCCCCACCGCCGATCGCTGGGGATTTCCCCACCGCCCCAACCAAGTCGGCACCGTCAATCCCGGCGAAGTGCTCGCCGCCGCTGCCGAACAAAAACCTTTGGCGGGCAAATCCATCGTGCTGCTCGGTCCGCTGCGAGGCCTAGATATGCAGCAGAGCCAAGACCTGATCTGCCGCCTGGGTGGCCACTGCCAAACGAACATCGATGCGTCCACCACATACGTCATCGCCTGCGGACAATCGCTGATCGCTGCTAAGCAACAACTCACCCAGCCCCAGTCCGTGGCCGCCCCTAAGTCAGGCAGCATACGCGTGCTCAGCGAGCGGCAATTCCGCGCCTTGCTCCCCGGCGGCAAGGCCAGTGCCAGTTGGTAGTGCTTCGCTGGCCAAATTCTGAGCAGGCCACTTTTGGCCCGCTTCCACTGTATGTTATGCATATCGCAATGCGCAATCGGTATTCTTGGAGCCCGTGCAACCTCTACAGCAGGGCCACACACGACCTCATTAAGGAAGATATACCATGAAACAAATAGGATCAATAATCGCTGACACGGCCACCGTCGGCGTGCGAATGGCGGGCCGTTTGACCCGCGATGTTCCCGCTGAGCGCTTCGATCGCTTGGCTAGAGTAGGCGATCAAACCATCCAATCCAACCACCCCGCCTTCGTCCTCGGACATCTGTGCTTGTATCCTGCAGAAGTCTTGGAACTATTGGGGCAAGATCCGGCCGCTCTACAACCTCCCAGAGGCTTTGAAACAGTCTTCTCCAAAGACGCCCAGTGCGAAGACGATGCCGACGGAACGCTCTACCCGCCCAGTGATGAAATCGTTGACTTCTTCAATCGCAGTTACGAAACGGCTCAAGAGGCGGTGCGTGCCGCCAGCGATACGCAGCTCACCGCAGACAACCCTCAAGAGAATCCCATCCAACAGTTCTGCCCCACTTTGGCATCGCTGCTGAACTTTTATATGGTGGGTCACATCACGGTTCATCTTGGCCAAATCAGCGCATGGCGGCGGAGGGAGGGCATGCAACCCGCGTAGGCTCGCCGCTACGTAGGCTCGTCCCCAGGAATGTCACATTTTTCAGTTCTGCAGTGGGGTGTTTTCAACCTGATGACGCTGAGGCATTAAAGAACAATTTATCATTAGTTATTAGTCACTAGTTATTAGTCATTTGCAAGGCATTGTGGAACGCAGCTCTGAATATGGATAGATGCCATGCACGATTGTGAACTTAAGCACATTGTCCCGCTGTAAGTCGCGGCATGCTCTCAATGAGCCAGTATCCGATAGCAAATGACTAATGACAAATAACTAATGACTAGTCCTCCACACCGGTAGTGCGAGACTCAGGTTCCTCTCAAGACATCCCACATCCAGCGTGTTTGGCGTTAACGAGCGCAGCGCTGTTACGGCACGCGCCGCGCATCCGCATTGATCGTCAACCATTTTCATCCGTATCACATCCACGTTTGTCTCAATATTCATTCCCTACCGCAACAGCGCTTCGATCGCTGCTGAGCCTACAAAATCAAATCTCGGGCCTGCCCATGCGATTCAATACGTTGCGAGTGATCTGCTGCAAACGCGGATCGGGACCTTGAGGCGACGTGTACACGCTGGGACGCACATAGCCGGGCGGTTCGGACAGGCCGTCCGCCCACCAGCACGTCGAGGCGTTGAACACGAAGTTGTTCTTCGGCCCCGGATAAACTGTGGCCGTGTATTCGCCACCGTTAAATACCCCTGGGGCTGTTTGCGTGGGACCGCTGGCCACAATTTCCAGCCCCGGTATTTCGGCGGGGTCTCCATGATACTCCCAGCCAATGACACCCGGTACTGAATCTCCCTGCTGCATGCCGGTCTGATCATACAACCAATGCTTGGGCAAGCGACATATCCAATCAGCGCCACCTGTTACGGGGCCCGTGCTTTGCGCGCCCATCAATTCGTTAGCGTAAGGTGGAACGTGCTGCAATTCCGACATGGCTTCGAAATCTCGCATGCCGCCGGGCGGACCAAACACACCCACGCGAC
>CAKQNH010000585.1 GCA_934255105.1 uncultured Pirellulaceae bacterium | reverse complement strand
TACGCCCGATAGGATTCGAACCTATAACCCTCGGTTCCGAAGACCGATGCGCTATCCAGTTGCGCCACGGGCGCGTGCTTGCTTTCCAGTACGCGTGGCATTGTACGCTATCGGCGGACGACTTCAAGCGGGGAATCGGCTCAGAATTGCAACTCTTTTTCAAACCATGCACACTGAACGCTTGGACCTTGGTCTCAGATACGTGGTCTCAGATACGTGGTCTCAGATATGTGGCCACAGGTATGTGGTTACGGATATGTGGCCGCAGTTAAGTGGTGGGGTAAGTGTCCAGTGTGCCGACTGGGAATCGCCTGTGCAACGCAAGCTGGAAGCTTAGGCCACTTTTTTGCCAACCCTTAAGTTGTGCCAACCCTTAGTTTGCTGTGGGACAGGGCACGAGAGCGTTGCGGCGGACTGCTGAAGCCGCTTTGTCAAACGATTCCAGCCGCTTTGAATGGAAAAAGCTGCGGGTCGTAGCATTTGAAGCGGCCAACTTGACTTGAGTTTGGCGACTTCTGCGAGAATTGCTCATGCTAGAGGTTGAGCCTGCGCCGCGTCTGGATAAAGTCGAACGTGTCGGCGCGAGTTATCGCGTTCAGCCGCAGTGTCAGGATGGCACCGACTGGCGTCCAGGTTTGAAGTTGTTCCCCTACCTCCCTTAGGTTCAACCTCGCCTGGTAAACCTTGCTGACATAACGTGATTGACGGCTCGCAACTGAGCGCCACGATGCCCGTGCGTCTGCGGTTGCAGCAAGGCACTTGACTCCATTTCCCCCCAGATAACCTAATGTCAAACGCTACCGACGAAGTTGAATTGCTGATGTACAACGCGCGACTCCGCGATGAACTCGAACCGTATATCGACGAGTCCGTGTCGCTGGTCCACTTCCGGCAGATGAGCCTCCGCGAGGAGAATTGTTTTCTGGAATCGATGTTGGCTTGGGAGCGGGCACCGGCTCTGCCGATCAGTTGCTGGTCGCTTCCCGAACTGACTCTCCCGCGGCCTGGGTCTATCGACGACGATATGCTGCGGGAAATAATGGAGGACGCTATCGATCGATTGTTCTGTGTGCGGGTGGTCTTGGAGATGACAGAGCACCTGAGCGACCGGCAGCTATACACGCTGATCTATCGCGACATTCTGCCGGCCTGCGAAAAGAAAGTGGACCTGCCCGGCAACTACTTGTGCTGGCGTTGCCTGGATGAAAGCGATAGCGAAACTTGGCTGACCTACTACGCCAGCGAGGCGGAGCGACTGCAGTGGCTGGAGCACAATGAAGGGCCGCTGCCAGAGACTCAGGAATTGCCCTATCCGCGCAAATTACCACGCGCTTCGGAGCTCTAATCATCGCGTCGCAAGTGACAGTTTCAGAAGTCTGCCAGTGGCTCCAGCGGCTCGCGCCTTTGGACCTAAGCGAGTCGTGGGATAACACCGGTCTGCTGCTGGGCGATCCCGGTGCAACTGTCCAGCGCCTGATGACTTGTCTGACCCTCACGCCGCAGAGCGTTGCGGAGGCAATCGAGTCGAAGGCGGACATGGTCGTGGCCCATCATCCACTCCCCTTCAAAGCCATCTCCAAGCTGACCACAGAGACTCAAACCGGCCGCAGGTTGTGGGATCTGGCTCGGGCGGGTGTCTCTGTCTACTCACCCCATACCGCCTGGGACTCGGCCCTACGCGGCATCAACGCTCGGCTGGCTCAATTGCTCCAATTGCGCAACTGCCAGCCGATCATCCCGCAGGCGAGGCTCGCGCCGCCTGGATCATCGCACGCTTCAGTCTCCAGTGATGTAGTGGTCAAAGTTGCAGTGTCCAGTCAATCAGCGTCCAGTCAATCAGCAGACTATTCGGAACTCGGAGCGGGGCGGATGGGGACGCTCGCTGAGCCGCTCAGCCTGAGAGCTATCAGCGATATATTGTGCGAGCTGGTGAGTGATTGCCGACCGCGCGGCGTGGAGGGCGGACAAGCCATCGAGCATGTCGCGATCGCGTGCGGCAGTGGCGGCAGCTTGCTGAACGCGGCTCTGAGGACTGGACGCTGCGACCTGTTCCTGACAGGCGAGGCGACTTTCCACACCTGTCTAGAGGTGCAAGCGGCGGGTATTTCGCTGTTAATGATTGGGCATTTCGCCAGCGAACGCTTCGCGATGGTCCAAATGGCCTCAGAACTGCAGCAGGCTTACCGTGGACTCCACGTATGGGCCAGCCAGCGCGAGCGAGATCCAGTGGAAAGTTTTGCTTAGCATGTATGAAGAAATACGGTCGATGCAGCCGACGGTGGGCGTTGGCAGGCAGCGCGCGGTCCGCTGGGCAGGCGGTTTAACGAACTGAATTGCGCGGCGCGCTGGGCACGCGGTTTAACGAGATAAGCCAAGCCCAGGTTTAGCTGTCAAAGCTTGACTCGCTGGGGTGCTCACCTACAATTTGAGTTTCGAGCTATGGGCTGCGGCCCTTGGAGGCATTTGATGACCAAGTGGATAGCGGCGCTGCCCGTTTATAACGAAGCCCAGTATGTCGACGACGTGCTGTCGGAGGTCTCACGCTATGCGGAGAACATTTTGGTCGTCGACGATGGGTCCACGGATGAGACCGCTCAGCGGCTGCAGCCATGGGACAGCGTGCAGGTGGTGCAACACCCCAAAAATCGTGGCTACGGCGCGGCACTCAAAACAGCCTTCCAATTCGCCATCGATAACGACTATGAAGTTTTAGTGACCCTCGACAGTGATGGTCAGCACCAGCCCAAGCGTCTACCCGAATTTGTTGCTGCCTGCGGCCAGGCAGATATTGTTTCCGGCAGCCGCTACTTGAAGAAGTACGAAGGGGATAGCCAGCCACCCTCGCAACGGTTGAAGATCAATCAACAGATCACCCAGCAGTTGAATGACCTGTTGGGTTTGGAATTGACCGACGCCTTCTGTGGCTTCAAAGCCTATCGCGTCGAGGCGTTGAAGCTGTTGGACATCGAGGATGACGGCTACGCGATGCCGCTGGAACTGTGGGTTCAAGCAGCCATGCGTGGATTGCGCGTTAGTGAAATGCCAGTGCGATTGATCTACTTGGATCTGGCTCGTTCGTTCGGTGGCGCACTGGACGAAGCGGAGAAGCGATTGCAGTATTACAACGATGTCATCGACCGTAGTGTCATGGCGATGAAATCGCGTGGCTTCGAACTTCCCAAGCAATCAGTAGGACGAGGCTAGCCTCAATGAATTTGGTCAGTTCGAGCGAGTACCAACAGTATCGGGTGCCGCGTGCCGATGGTGCGCATTTAATCCAGCCTAGCCGCCAGGAATTGCTGGACGGATTGTCCAATGCTGGGTTTTCTGCTGGCGACAGTTATGATGACCGCCGAGGCCGGCAAGCGATCGAGTTTTGCGGTAAGTCATTGGACATGGTGCGTGAGCAGGCGCGGCTCGAGACGCTGCACAAAGCGCTCGAGTACACGCGTTCTTACCGCGACGTAGTGGACATGCCCAGTCTGCGGGGAGCGCGGACACCACCGCTGATTCTTTCGGGGCATCAGCCGGAGTTGTTCCATGCCGGAGTCTGGTTCAAGAATTTTCTGTTATCGGATTTGGCTGTTCAAGCGGGTGCCGTAGGTATCAACTTCTTGGTCGATAATGATCTGTGTCGCAGCCCGTCGATCCGAGTCCCTGCGCTGGACCGTGCCACTCCATCAGACATGGACGCTCGAGGCTGCATGCGCGGCCCAGGCGATCAACCTAACGTGATCGCCCAGAGCGTGCTATTCGACGCGCCACGCGATGTTATTCCTTGGGAACTGCGACCATTGGGATCGATGGACGTTTGGAAGGAGTTCCCCAAGGTAGTACAGCAAACGCTACTGCCGAGCCTGCGCGAGCCGTTGTTGTTAGATGCTTGGCCCGATGCGGTTGAAGCTGTCAGGCGGACCGACCGCCCCGGTTTGGCACTT
>CAKQNH010000584.1 GCA_934255105.1 uncultured Pirellulaceae bacterium | reverse complement strand
GGGCAGGAGTGCCCGTTCTACTTACGAACTGGCAAGAGTGCTCATGCTGCGGGAGCAGACGAATAATTCACAGCCAGTTAGCGTGTAAAGCCCATGCATTAGCGTGAAAAGCCCATGCATTAGCGTGTAAAGCCATGCATTAGCGTGTGAAGCCATGCATTAGCGTGTAAAGCCCATGAATTAGCGCGTAAAGCCCATGAAGAAGCTGAAGACTTGGCGATCGTCGGTATCGGCATGATTGATCGGATAGGCGAAGTCAAATGCCAGGGGTGCGGGACCCAACGCGGGAACGGAAACTCGCAATCCCAATCCAGGTGCCACGCGGAAGTTCTCGCTCTTGATCGTTAAATCTTGCTCGACGGTTCCATAATCCACAAAGGCCACGCCGCGCAACATTTCGTCCGCCGTCATCGGGAAGACGTACTCCAAGCTCCCAAGGAACATCATCTGACCACCGACCTGCACGTCGTTCACCTTCGGGCTCGCACCGCGGAAGCTAAATCCGCGTAGCGTGCTGTAACCACCCGCGAAGTAATTCTCGAAGATCGGCGTTTGCGCACCGGTCACGCCAAACTTCCAAGTGCTGGCAATCGTGTGGCGACCACCACCATCCGGACGCTCGCGGACCATGAAGTAGCGGTTGTAGTTGACATTGCCGCGCGAGTAGTCGTATTCGCCAAAGACTTGGTCGAAGATCAACTCTAGCAAGGCCCCTTCGGTCGACATGAACGGGCTATCGCGAGTGTCGCGGGCTACGCGAAAGCGGGCGGTGTACAGATCGGTGCTCCCCAGAGCATCGTCGAGCTGGCTGACTCCTGATACCCGCGGTCGGGAGATGTTGACATCCTCCATCCGCAGTTCAGAACTGATCGACAAGTCCTTAGTGACTTCATAGCCCAAGGCTGCCCGGCCACCCAATCGCTGCTCCGTCCAATCGCGAAACTGTCGCGTATAGTAGAATCCACCCACCGAGAGACTGTACGGCAAATAGCCAAACAAATTGCGTTCAGTCCAATTGACCGTGTAGCGTTGGACCTGGTTGCCCGGCATGAACTCCGCGCGAAAGTTTTGACCACCTCCACGAAAGGCTCGGCCACTCCACATATCGCTCCAACTGGTCGGCAAGCGGCGAATATCGAAATTGCGTTCGTCAATAACCAACTGACCCGCCACCCCCAAGTCACTGTTGACCGAACCGCCCAGGATAATGCGCCCCGTTCGCGCCTCTTGAACAAACACATCGATCGGCGATATGCGCTGTCGCGGAACGTAGCCATTGCCCCCTGGGGCCGTGATGACTGGATAGGGGACGCCCGACGGATCGTAGGCTGGGAAGGCTCCCGGCGCAATGGCCGATTCCATCGAACCGGGGAACTGAGTGACTCCCGGCGCAAGCGTTGAACTGTAATCGCTGGGAGATGCCGCGTCCTGATACGCGCCGGGTGATCCATAGCCGTACCCACCCGCGCCATACCCACCCGCTCCATACGCTTGCGGGATCGCCCCCGGCGGATTCTGGTAGCTGGTGTTGGGTGCCAAGCTATTGGGTTGCAGCGCACCGCCACCTGCAGCGGGCATTCCCAGTGGAGTTTGAGCGGGCTGCACGACGCCAGTGCCAGCTTGCGCCGGGGATGTGTAAATCGGCGGCGGAGATGTAGCCACCACCGGGGTTGTCGCATACTGTCCTCCCCCAGCGTTCGCATTGGCGTAGCGGTTGACGTTTGCACCGCTCGTGCCCGACGTATCGGTCGCAGCCATCGGCGAACGGTAGGAGCTGCTGCCCGGTGCTGCATTGTTCCACTGACTGGGCGATTGCCCGCGAATGCGCGCCGTGGCCGCTGGCAGAGCTGGCACCGCGCTCGGGCTGTCGGTTGTCTTGGATTGGGCTGTCTTGGACTGAGTTGTCTTGGACTGAGTTGTCTCGGGCTGAGTTGTCTCGGGCTGAGTTGTCTCGGGCTGAGTGGTCTCGGACTGGACGGTTGCAGATTGGTTCGTCTCGGTGGGCGGTTTGTAGCTGGAGCTCAGCCCACGACCCAGCGCAGAGGGGACACCGCCGGTAGGGATGGGGTGAGCCATTTGACAGCCCAAGCATGCGACCAGCAGACCGAATGGCAGCAGCCAACGGTCGCAGCGGAATTCGATTTTCCGCGCGTTATCGTTGTCCATCCAATTCGTCCCGTCCTGTTGTCGCATCGTGCTTCCTAGTTTGAGCAACACTGTGGTTTGTTCTTAGCGTATCCGGCGCTGAGCCTAAAGCTCACTTTTCCCAGTGGGACCATTAATAGTCAAAATTGCTATCCTGATCCGGTGCTCGCACTTCGATCCGCGGTGGTTCGCCCATGGCTGGATTGGTTTCGAACAGTTGCGAAAACTTCAACCGTCGCTCGGAGGCTTCCAACTCCGCCAAGTCGATCAACTGCCCTTCGCGAATACCCAAATGGTTGACCACTACGTTGTGCCGCGTGTGGCTCGAATCACCCTCGATGTGGACGTTGATAGCCCCGGCATAATGTTGGTCCCCTTCCGTGATGCGGTACACCAGATCGATCTCGTCGGAGTCTTCGATATAGCGCGGTTCGGGCGAGATGTCGACGTACACAAACCCTTGCCGACCATAGTATTCATTGCGCAATTTCATCTGATCGCGCTTCATGTTCAGCAGCTTGAACGGCTCTCCCGCTTTTAGTTCCAGCGCCGCCATCAGCGTTTCAGTTTGGAAGTACTGGTTGCCGATCACCGACACGTTGCGCACGCGGAACTGGGGCCCTTCATCGATCACGAACGTCAGATCGATGTATTCGCCGCTGCCGTAGTAATCCATGCGATAGTCGACGCGCGCCTTGAAGTAGCCCAGCGACCGATAGAAGGCGACCAGACCATTCTTATCCTCTTCGATCTTGATGCGACTGGCGATGTTGAAGAAGTAGGGAGTCAAACCACCTTTGGCATCCCGCGAGCGAATTTTGGTGGCTAGTACGGGCGAAGTAAAGACCGCATTACCAACGAAGTTTATGTTCCAAATCTTTTCCACGGGCCCTTCGGAGATCTCAAAGTAGACGCGGCGATCACCGGCTCGATCCCCTTCGACCACTTCCACCGCAGCTTGGTTCATTCCCTTTTCGTGGTACAAGTCGATCAGGCGCTGGCGAGCCATGTCGACCGAGAATGGATTGGCTGGATCGCCCACTTCGATTCCGGCATGTTTCTTCAACATGCGGTTCTCCAAACGGGTATTGCCGTGAAAGATGACCTCTGTCACCGTCGGCTGCTCGGAGATCTCCAAACGGACCACGACGCCGTCTTCAAAGTCGGAGACCTTGGGGGTGATTTTGCGAAACAGGTCGGTGCGGTACAGTTCGTGAATATCCGACCACAATTGCTTTTCGTCGAAGTTGCGATCCTGGCGAGTCTGCATGTGGGACAGGATCTTGGTTTTACTGACCGATTGATTGCCGACGATCTGGATACCTTTGACCAATTTGCCGGTGTGCAGGCCGCTCATCCGCGGTCCACCCGCTTCCCACACGCGATCGCGGAATTTGGGATCTTCAAAAGCCGGTGCACCACCCTGGCCTCCCGGACCTCCGCCACCTCCCCCCGGCCCTTGTCCCCATGCCGTCTCGGTGACGGCGCTCGCCGCCGCAATCCAAGCGGCAGCCAGCACCATCAGCCACAGTGGAACACAGGGCCAGCGTGAGACGCGACCGCCTGCCAGTCTTTGATTTGTGTGCATGGGCTCTCTCTCTCGCGCGATTAAGCACAGCTTGTTGGGGGATAACGGATTTAGCCAGCCGGATACCGCAGCATCCCAACCAGCGCAAGTTACTGAAGCTAAATAGCGGATACGCCCTCCCGCAGCAAGGCATCTTTGCCTCCCCTTAGCCTCTCATTGGCCTGACGAATCGATGTTAAGAATCGCTGTTAAGCAGGTGAAAATGCATGGTC
>CAKQNH010000583.1 GCA_934255105.1 uncultured Pirellulaceae bacterium | reverse complement strand
GAGTGCCCGTTCTACGGCTTAAACGGGCAAGAGTGCCCGTTCTGCGGCTTAAACGGGCAAGAGTGCCCGTTCTACGGCTTAAACGGGCAAGAGTGCCCGTTCTACGGCGGGCACGAGCACTTCTGCTTGTGAGTAAGTGTGAGTAAGCCAGCCCAACGGCAATCGCCGTGAGGCAATCCTCGTGAGGCAATCCTCGTGAGGCAATCCTCGTGAGGCAATCCCCGACTGCTGCCGCGAGGCAACCACCGCTGCCCTGGCATCAGTAAACTAGGCTGTTCGCCGCGACTTGTCCCGATCTAGCGTTGACCTAGTCGGAGGGGCAAGCTATTCTCCCCGCACCTACTTTTCAATTGCATTCTTTCTACCGTGGTCACCCACGAGCCCAGTTTCCGGGTGGTGGCAGGTCTGGACATAGGGTAGCTACTGTTTTTTTAACATCGGCTCGTTTATCGCCTGCTCCTTCCCCGAAGGCGATCGACCTTGCTGAATTTGCAGGTAGATGATGAGGAGTCGCAGGGATTGAGCGCGCTACTGTTGGAAACCGAAGCCGAAGTGGAAACGTACTCCCCTTCGGAGATCGAAGCGACCAAAGAGATCGATCGCCAGTTGTTGATCGATAGCCGACAGTTCGCCAGCGAGCAGCGTTGGCTGAGCTGGTGGCACTTGTGGTCGACCTTGGCCGTGTTGTGTGTTACCGCCCTAGTGGCCGCGTTGGCCGAGCCGCTGTGGTTGCGGTTGTTGGCCAGCCTAGTGACCGGCTTAACACTCGTCCGCGTTTTCATCGTCTACCACGATTATCAGCACCATGCGGTGCTCAAAGGCTCACCGCTGGCTACGGCTGTGTTGTCGCTGTATGGCTACGTCATGCTCACACCACCCAGCGTCTGGAAGCGTTCTCACGACCATCACCATCGGCACAATTCCAAGCTGTTCGGTGCTAGTATCGGTTCGTTTCCGATCATGACCACAGACAATTATCAAGCCGCCACGCCACGAGAGCGTTTGGAGTATCGCATAGCTCGCAGCCCGATGATCATCGTGTTGGGCTATCTGTCGGTGTTTATGTTTGGCATGTGTGTTCGGCCACTATTGATGGATCCGCGGCGGCACTTGGACGCAATTGCCTCATTGGTGGTGCATTTCGGGCTGGTTGCTGGCCTAGTCATGTGGGACGGATGGCTCACCGCCGGACTAGCATTTGTGCTTCCTGCCTGCGTTGCTTCCGCCGCCGGCGCATACTTGTTCTATATTCAACATAATTTTCCAGGTGCCAAAATTCGCCGCTGCGAGGAGTGGTCCTACACTAAAGCCGCTTTGAAATCCTCCAGTTTCCTCGAGTTGGGTCCGATATTGCACTGGTTCACCGGCAATATCGGCTACCACCATGTACACCACCTGAACGCCAAAATCCCCTTCTATCGCTTGCCGGAAGCCATGGCGGGGCTCGAACCGCTCCAGGCTCCCACGCGTGTCTCCCTGAGGTTGGCCGATATCATCGCCTGCTTGCGTTTGAAATTGTGGGATACTCGGCTAGACCGCTTTGTTTCGTTTGGCGAAGCTAGGCCAATCGCCCTGGGAACCGCAATTAAGAGTTGACGAAAGCGGGTCACAAAGGCTATCTTTGCTGCTTCGTGGACTGTGTCGCGTTGGCAAGCCGCGAAAATTGCGTTCCACGCTCGTGGGCCGTTGTTCCAAGTTTCGTATTTTCTTTGTTCCTAGATGTCTGCTTCGTGCTGAAGGCTCGCTCGGCGAGCTTGTGTGGTCGCGACCTGCCCGACTGGGCCGGTTCACTGCATTGCCTGTAGACACAGAAAGTGAATGTTAGTGATGGAAGAAGACTTCGTAAAAAAACTGATCGAGGCTGGCGTGCATTTTGGCCACCGAGTCAGTCGCTGGAATCCCAAGATGGCACCGTATATTTACGGTCGCAAGAACTCGATTCACATTCTCGATATCCGCGAAACTCTACGCGGGCTGCTACGAGCCAAAAAGTACCTAAACCAAGTTGCCGCCGGCGGCAGCTTGATCCTGTTTGTAGGGACCAAACGCCAAGCCTCCGAGACAGTCCAGCAAGAGGCTGAGCGCTGCGGAATGCCGTTTGTCGCCGAGCGTTGGTTGGGGGGCGCGCTGACCAACTTCCGCACGATCCGCAACCGTTTGGGGCGCTTGGAAGAACTAGAAAAGATCATCCACTCCGAAGAAATCAACACCTACTCCAAGAAAATGCAGTCGGCGCTGAATCGCGAGTACCACAAGATCTACCGCAACCTGAATGGTCTGCGCAGCATGAACCGCTTGCCCGAATGCTTGGTGTTGGTCGATCCCGGCAAAGAGCGCAATGCCGTCAAAGAAGCTCGACGATTGGGTATTCCCACGGTAGCGCTGATCGATACCGATTCCGATCCGTCCACGATCGATTTGCCCATCCCCGGCAACGATGATGGTATCCGTTCGATCGAATTGTTGTTGTCGCAATTGGCTGACGCTGTGATCGCAGGCAAAGCTCAGAACCCTGAGTTGCAAAAGGCGGCCGCAGCACAGGCACCCGCCGCAGCACCGGCACCTGCCGCGCCCGCAGCCACAGCCACTCCCGCAGTGGATGCCCCAGCGGAGCCGCCTGCCGAGCAGGTCGAAGCCTAGTCTGGCACCCCACAAGCTGCCACCGTTTATCATCTCCGACCGACGGGGAGTCTGAGCCCTGTCGATTGCAGTTCGGAAAGAATATCTATTATTTCGCCCAGCCCTGAGTCAGACCTTGGGGCCATGGGCTTATAACGCTTTCTCAGTAGAACCTGACCGTGATGTCATAAGTTTGCTGAGGCAACCGAGGAGTAGACGATGGCTGGGATTTCAGCAGCAAGTGTAAAAGCGTTCCGCGAGCGGACTGGCCTGCCTTTGATGGAATGCAAATCGGCCTTGGCCGAAGCTGGAGGCGATGAAGATAAAGCGATCGCCATTCTGCGCGAGCGGGGCGAGAAACTGGAAGAGAAACGTGGATCGCGCGAGACCGCTTTCGGCCGCTTCGGGCTGTACTGCGGACTCGACAAACCCACCGGGGCGATTGTTGAACTCAAGTGCGAGAGCGCTCCTGTCACACAGAATGAGCAGTTCATCAGCCTGTGCAACGATCTCGCCGAAGGGCTCGCCAAGTCCACCGGGAAAATTGACACAGCGGAAGCCCTACTGGCTCTGCCATCCCCCTCCAAACCCAGCATGACTCTGGGAGAGCAGAAGGGCGAGTTGTTCAACCGTATCCGCGAGAACTTTGAAGTCGGGCGGATGACAAAGATGGACGGAACATGTGGCGGCTACAGCCACAACTTGGGAACCGTGGCTGGGGTACTCGTGCAGGTTGAAGGTGGCTCGGACGAAGCAGCCAAGGACGTTTCAATGCACATCGCCGCCATGCGTCCCGCTTCGCTGAGCAAAGATGATCTCGATAAGGCTGTTGTGGAGCAAGAGCGCGAGTTCTTGCGCTCGGCCGCACTGAAGGAAGGCAAGCCCGCGAATATCGTCGACAAAATGGTCGAAGGGCGTCTGCAACAGTTTATCGCTGAACGGGCACTGCTGGCTCAAGCATTTGTTAAAGATGACAAGCAGTCGGTGGGTGACTATGCCAAAAGCCAAGGCATGACGATCAAGAAGTTCGTGCTGTACATCTTAGGACAGTAGTCGAACATCGGCCGCCGCCCCAGTCGCCAGACTTTGGATAGCCGAAGCCGTTAGGCTTCGGCTACTT
Organism: uncultured Pirellulaceae bacterium; assembly: GCA_934255105.1. Classification (GTDB taxonomy): domain Bacteria; phylum Planctomycetota; class Planctomycetia; order Pirellulales; family Pirellulaceae; genus Aureliella. Next base: position 211 of record CAKQNH010000583.1, on the reverse strand, counting down.
GGACTATTCCAACGCTAGGATAATTGGCCTGTTGAATTCCTGTCACGATCGCGCAGTGGGCAACAGAAGTTGCATGCAACGCTCTGGTTTGCATGATTTCTGCACGTGAGGCGAGGAGAGTGGTCGATGTGTTCCTCGCTCACGCCTGAGTTCTGGCAGTCTCGACCAGTGCTGGACACTCGACTAACCCCACACGTCGATCAGTAGACTA
>CAKQNH010000582.1 GCA_934255105.1 uncultured Pirellulaceae bacterium | reverse complement strand
GTCGCGTTCCCAAACGAATGACAACGATATTGAACTACGACACGCCGGGGTCTTGCAACGCACCGTGCAGATTCCAGAGCGGCATACTTTAACGGCCTTTGCCTTGACCGGCCCAATGGCCGCCACCCAGGCTCCATTGCTGCTCCTGGCCGCACAGTTCGAAGGACAACCCTGGCTGGGTGTCGTGGACGCCAGCGACGGACAGGTCAAGCGAGTGTTGACGGCGCACACCGAGCCCGTGCGCAGCCTGTCCGTCTCCGCCAATTCGCAACTGCTGGCGACGTCCAGTTCCGATCAAACAATCGCCGTGTGGGACCTGTCGGATGTCGATGCACTGTTGAAACCTCGCGGAACTTTGCAGGGTGTCGCGCTCGTCACTCAAGGCGAACGAGTGGAAGTCAATGCTACGCGAGAAGTCAAGGATGCAATGCAAGGGATTAACCACCAGGACGCGACCTTCAAGCCCGGAGATCAACTGCTGGGATATATCGACGGCGATGGTACCGCTGCGTTCCACAATTGGGCTTCGGCAGAGGAGGTGAATCTGTCCCTGTGGCAACACACGGCAGGTTCGCAAATCAAAGTCCGACGCCGACGTGGCGATGCGATAGTCGATGTCGATGTCACGCTTGAGCAAGCGGTGGATGAACGCAAACCCTTGTTTCAATTGCTGGTCGCACGAGGCGCCGATGCCACCGGTCGAAGCTGGATTGGCTGGAGTCCGCTCGGCCCATTCGATGCTAGCGACCGTGAAATCCGCCAGCATCTGGGGTGGCATTTTAATGTGCGCAGGCCTACTGCTCCGGTCGATTTCGCACCCCTAGAACAATACCCCGACCTGTATCAACCACAGTTGTTGAACCGTTTGATCAGCCAAGTTGGCAAGCCGGCGACCGTCGTGCCACTGGTCTATCTCGAACCACGCATGAGCCTGGGCGTCTCCACGGCTGAAGACGAACAATGGAACGCTCAGGGTACCGCTATCTTGCGCGAAGCTCCACAGTCGCTCACGGTGCGAATCAACAATGAAGAATTCTCTCACGAACTCGTGCAGTCGATGCAATTGCGGATTAACGGCAAACTGGCTGGCTCATTCTCTCGATCAGAACCCAGTAGCTGGCAAATTGATTCTGTGGTCACCGCAGACTGGACGCGCGGTCCGCAACTGCTGCGCGCTGAGCTGGCGACTATAGCTAATCCATCGCGGACGATCGTGGTCGAACAGCCGATCGCCTTTGTCCCACCTGCGCCTAGCATCGAACTGGTCAAACAATTCCCAAGCGAAACCAAGCAGTCTAGCTTGTCGATTGCGGCCAAGGTCGAGGCGGGTAGTTCTTCCGAAGGCTATACCGTAACAGCGTATACAGTCGATGAGAAAGGCCAACGCAAGGAGCTAGAGTCATGGACGGCCTCTGCAAAGGCTCCGGCGACACCGATCGAATTGTCGGTTGAGCTGCAAGCAGGTATCAATCGATTTGAGCTGGTCGCCCGCAACGCAGGAGCCACAGCCGAGACTGAGGCCCAGGAAACGGCTCGTTTAATTTTGGAGACGCATCGCCACCTTCGCGATACTGGGCTACCTGTAATCCGTATCGCGACGATTGAGAGCACAGCGGGCAAGACGCTGGCTATATTGGAAGCTCAAGCCGGCCGGCCTTGGTTAAGCCAGACTGGCCAAGTGGTGGTTCGCGGAGGCATCCAGGCCGTTGAAAAACTGGTACAGGCCACGGGCCAGGGGAAACCTCTGCCAGCGTTTATTCCCGACAGCGACGAAAACTTCGAGTTTAGTTGGCCGCTCGATTTGCAGCCGGGAAAAAACCGATTTCGACTGGAAGCCAAGACCGAAGTCAGTCCACTGGCCGCCACCGAATTGGAGATCTTATATCGAGAGCCGCTTCCCGATGTCGAGTTGTTGGCACCAGTGCCAGAGCAGGTGATAAGCGACAATCTCGCCGATTCGCAGGTCGCAATACGAGCTGTATTTCAAGCCGAAGTAAAGCGGCGCCCGCTGACGGCCACGGCAGTGGTAAATGGCCGACAGTTCGACCAACTGCTGACTGTCGACATGCAGCGTGGTTGGATCGAAGGTCGCGTTCCTCTGTCCCTAGGGCGGAATCGTCTGCAGTTGAGGCTGAGTAACGACTCTGGCTCGGAAACGCTAACCCGACCGTTTATCATCCGTTACCAACCACGGCCAATCGTAGAACAGCGCCAAGTCCCGCATGAGGTCGACCAACCGCTATTCGACGTGCGGCTGGCCGGAACTTCCATTGCTCCGCTACAGAGAGTTCTGGTGAATAATCGCGCATTATCTAAACAGGATTGGGCAAGTGAGCAAGATGGAAGCAAGTTTCGATTGCACATTCCACACCTGGCTTGGCAAGCCGATCAGCGGCAATTGGTCGTCACTATCTTTGCCGAAGGCATTGATCAACCGATCTTTGAAACGATTGACGTACCCACTCTCAAACGCGCTGTTGCACCTCCTCAGATGGTATTTCTCAGCCCTCTCGATAATGGTTCGGTCTCCACAGAATCGCTATTGATCGAATACTTGATAACCTCCCCGACGGCGCTATCGCGGGTGGAGCTGAACCAGGATGGTCGTTCGTTGAAACTGCCGGCCATCGAGGCACCACAATCTGAGCCAGAACTGAAACTGCGACAGCGAGTAGAAGTCCAACTGCGGCCAGGACTCAACACGTTTCAATTGACCGCAGAGAATGGCGATGGCCAGCGGGCGCGCACGCTGACGGTGAACTTCGTACCTAGCCCGGTGGCTTTGCGATTGCATGCACTCTCCGATGCGTCCGATCCAACAGTTAAGTATGCTTTGAACCAAGCAGAGGGGGGCGTGTGGCGGCTCGATGGCCCGCTGAATGTTTCACGCTGCATACTCAGCGGCAGCGTCCGCTGGAGCTACGCCGATAACGCGTCGCTGGCCGACCCCAAATTGAGCGTTTGGGTGGCCGTCAATGGCTTTAAGCAAGCCGTAACACTTGAGCCCATCGGCAGCCAGCCTCTGGTGCGCGAGTTCAATTGTCCAATTCAGCTATTTCGAGCGCAGGGGAATACTGTGGACGTCTCCGCGCCCGATCTGCCGGAACTGGCTTCCAGCTTGGCTCAGGCTCAGGTGGACTGTGGGGCTCCAGAAGTCTTGCGGCAGCGGCTTCATCTGGCCATCGTGGGAGTAGGGGTCGATCGCGCGCAGGAACAGCAGATAATGCAAGAGGCGATCGCCTCTTTGGACGGAAGCCACCTAGAACAGATCGCCCAGCGCAAGGAATTCACTTTCCAGTCACCCGCCTTCGCCGAGTGCAACGGTTACGGTCCCTATACTGGAGCGGTTGTCAGCCGCGAAAAAATTGGCTCGTTGTTGGAAACTATTCGTAGGCGAATTCAACAAGCTAGAGCGCGAGAGTCGGCTAACGACGTATTGATGTTGTATTACCGTGGAGGTGAACAGGTCAATAACGGTGGACAATTTTATTTGACCACGCAGCAGACGCGCTCCGAACGGCAAGGCGAGATTATTCGCGATCCCCTACAGTTGAAATATTTCGCCGTAAGCAGCGACTCGCTCTCTTACTTTGTTAATCGCTGCCCTGGCTCCCAGCTATTGCTTCTGGACGTTGCGCGAACTATCGAAGCACAACAGACGGTCGGTCAGCATCCCGATTTCATTCCAGGCGCAGCGACCTTTAGATACGCTTGGCTAAAAGGAATAGCAGTGCCAGAGAACGCTCGACTCATTACCGCTTGGCAACCCAGCCCAAAACCATTCCAACTGGCCCAGGTACAGCAGATGCTATCGCAGCGATTCGAAGATTTGACAGAGCGCTATGAAAATGCGGTGAGCTATGAAAACCATTTGCCTGCACCGCTGCGCGACCTCGTCATCAGCCGCTAGTTGCACTGCAATCGGCAAACTTCTACCTAGCAAACGGGTAGGAGTACTCTTTTGTACCCCAC
>CAKQNH010000581.1 GCA_934255105.1 uncultured Pirellulaceae bacterium | reverse complement strand
CTCCTGCCCGTTTCCCTAACGTAGAACGGGCACTCTTGCCCGTTTCCTTAACGTAGAACGGGCACTCTTGCCCGTGTCCCTAACGTAGAACGGGCACTCTTGCCCGTTTCCTTAACGTAGAACGGGCGCTCTTGCCCGTTTTCCCCGTAGCATTAACACTCCTGCCCGTTTTATCCGCTACATCTCAAAAAACATTGGCCCCCCCTGCCAACTTGTCTGGCATGGGCCAAGTTTTGCGAACTAATCATTGCCGCATGCCCTCCGACCACTCCAGCGTGACCAGAGGTGTCACGCCCGGCTCGATAATACTTTATGTAGAGCGATCCTAATCGTCGAACTGCCCACCGTCGCTGAAAACACTGTAGCATGGCACTATGGAGTAATTGCCGAACGGCGTACAATTCGTTAGGATCGCGCAGGGTGTGACAATTTAATTAAATTTGAAGCGTTCCAGGGATATGGTAACCACAGCGAGAAAATCAAACATGGCCAAGAAAAAAAGTGCGGCTCCATCGAACAACAAAAAGAGTGGTGGTGGCCCCGAGGGGATGGAAGCCGTTTACAAGCGCGAACCCGGATTGAAGAACACGCTCGAACAGATCGAGAAACAATTCGGCGAAGGCTCGATCATGCCCTTGGGAGGCGAAGCCTTACTGAAAATATCTGGAGTCTCCACCGGCAGCCTATCGCTGGATATGGCGCTCGGTGGCGTGGGCGTACCCCGCGGCCGGATCATCGAGATTTTCGGGCCGGAATCGAGCGGTAAAACGACGCTGGCGCTGCACATTTGTGCCGAGGCTCAGAAGGCGGGTGGCATCGCTGCGATCATCGACGCCGAGCACGCCTTCGACCCTAGCTGGGGTAAAAAACTGGGCGTCCAGCTCGATACGCTGCTCGTCTCACAACCCAGTTGCGGAGAAGAGGCGATGCAGATTACCGAGCATCTGATCAAGAGCAATGCCGTCGACGTGATCGTTATCGACTCCGTAGCCGCACTCGTCCCCAAAGCCGAACTCGACGGAGAGATCGGCCAGTCGCACGTGGGCTTGCAAGCTCGATTGATGAGCCAGTCGATGCGCAAATTGACCGGTGCCATCGCCAAGAGCAAGACGGTGGTGATTTTCATCAACCAGATTCGCGAGAAGATCGGCGTGATGTTTGGTAGTCCAGAAACCACCCCTGGCGGTCGAGCGTTGAAGTTCTACACCTCGTGCCGCATCGATGTCCGCCGCATTGGTGCCTTGAAGGATGGCGAAGAAGTAGTCGGCCAACGCGTGCGGTGCAAGATCGTCAAGAACAAAGTGGCCCCCCCCTTCCGCATAGCCGAGTTCGATATGATGCACAATTCGGGCATCAGCTATGAAGGGGATCTGCTGGACGTCGGGGCCGAGCTGAAAGTCATCAACCGCAGCGGATCTTGGTTCAAGTACAATGATACCCACCTGGGGCAAGGCAAAGAGAAAGCCCGCGCCTTCTTGCTGGAGAACAAAGATATCGCGGATGAGATCAAGGAGTTGATCCTAGCGGCCGGTGGCTATACGGGTGTAGAAGGCGTCGCTGAACATAGCGCTGAGCAGGATGCCGACTTAGAGTCCGAGGACGCCGAATTGGTCGACAGCTAACGCGTTAGGCTCACAAGATATTCCAACGGGGCGCATCCAGCCCGCAGGCAAGCGTAGCACTTCCATGCCAGCAATCAGCATTTTAGAATCGGTGAGCACGCAATCGTGCGGTGTATATGCCGAAGCGCGACTGAGAAAGGTGCGGGCTGTGTTCCCCTCAGTCGCCCGCGCACTAAGCACCTGGGCGATTTGCGCTGTTACACTCTGTGTGCCGGTCACCGCGCAAGTTCCAAATGCGCGACTTCCAAACGCTCAGTCCCAGCCCGCCACTGAGCGAGCCGAGACAAGTGATGCAAGGCCCAGCGCTCAAGCGCTGGCCGTCATCGAAGCGATTGAAGAGGCCACCATCTCAGCCATCGACCGCGCCCAGTCTTCGGTCGTGGCCATCGCCCGCGTCCCTCGCGGCCGAGCACCTGCAGCGCAATTGGATCAACTGAACATCGACCAGTTCCGCATGGGTAATCCCTTTCCGCTACAAAACACGCCCGACAGTCCGGACTTTGTGCCAACTCTATTCGGCAGCGGTATCGTCATCAGCGACGACGGCTTCATTGTAACCTGCGGCCATGTGCTCGACGATCCGCGCGAACACGATTACTACGTCTGGCTTGACAAGCAGAGCTATATGGCTCGCGTGGTCGGCCTGCCCGCCAAAGTGCGCGCCTCTGACCCTTTTAGTGATTTGGCCGTGCTCAAGATCGACGCTTCCAATCAGCAGCCAGCCACGTTCCAGCAACGCGAACTGCGCAAAGGTCAATTTGTAATCGCTCTGGGCAATCCACAAGCTATCGCGCGCGACGGCGAGGCCAGTGCCAGTTGGGGAATCGTCTCGAACCTGCAGCGAGTGGCCCCCGCCGATCCCACAGCGGGCGACAGTGGCAAGGATACCATCCACCATTTCGGCACGCTGATCCAGACCGACGCCAAGCTCACCATGGGCATGAGCGGCGGTGCCCTAATCAACCTCAAGGGTGAGGTGGTTGGATTGACGACAGCCCTGGCAGCGACGACCGGGTACGAGCAAGCGGCGGGCTTTGCCATAGCTACCGACGCGATGTTTCAGCGAGTGGTTGAGAGTCTCAAGACGGGTAGGCTGCCCGAATTTGGATTTCTAGGGATCCAGCCTGAGGATCTCCGGTCATTCGAAAAATCGCGTGGATTCAGCGGCGCCCGCGTAAGCGTAGTGATTCCCGGCCTGCCCGGGGAGCGAGCCGGCCTGCGCACCGACGATGTGATCTACCAGGTCGACGATGCGCAAGTAGCCGATCGTCGCGACTTGTTTCGCGAATTGAGCCAAGCGGCTGCCGGGTCGCAAGTCAAATTGTACGTTCATCGCTTCCGGCCCGGCCGCAATGCGCCGGATGCGTTGCAGTTGTCCGCCACGCTCAGCAAAAAGCCGCTCAACACTCGCTGGCCTGGCTATGCGGCGGACTCGCCCAGTAAATGGCGCGGCATGTTGGTCGACTACGCCACGGCCATATCGGCCGATTGGACGCGCAGCGGGCTCGGCGGCAATCGGCGCACACCATTCAAGGTAGCCGCTGCTGCGGTCGACCCCGACACTCCAGCTTGGCAAGCTGGCTTGCGTCCTGGCTACGGCATTTTATCGGTCAATGGAGCTGACGTGCACGAACCACAGGATTTCTATCGCGAGGTCGAAGCCCCCGACCTAGTTGCCCAACGGCTGGAGTTGCGAATAGTCCGCCCCGATGGGCGAGCCGAAACCATCGAAGTTGCTCCCTAGTGCCCTTCCAATGTGGCTCGACGCTCCGCCGTCGGTATTCCCGGTCCCTACTGACCTGACTAATAGCCTGCAATTCCTCGACGCGAAAGCCGACTTCGTTAGTAAAATTGCTCATGGTCTGCGAATAAGCAACTTCGGACTGTGGACCAATGCCACGGCTACCCCTTAATAGGTTGCCTCATCCAAGCCGTACACCAAATCATGAAACAACACCGCGCCAGCGATTCTCGGATAGCTGGTTTGGGCAACTGAGCATATATTGTTGCTAGTTTAGCCGCGCGAGAATCGGGATTGATTTCTTCTGCGGCTGGCGGCACTCGCCCCGGTGCGACTTGGAACAAGCTGTTTTTGGATAAACCAACTGATGAAAACTGACGAACTGCGCGAAAAATACCTGACGTTCTTTGAAAGCAAGGGACACAAACGCCAGCCCAGCGACGTGCTGGTACCGACGTGGGATCCATCTGTGTTGTTCACACCCGCAGGGATGAACCAGTTCAAGGACCACTTTTTGGGCAAAGTGAAGCTGGATTTCACCCGCGCGACGACTTGTCAAAAGTGTTTGCGAACCGGAGACATCGACAACGTGGGGCGCACGGCCTACCAC
>CAKQNH010000580.1 GCA_934255105.1 uncultured Pirellulaceae bacterium | reverse complement strand
GGCGATGGCTTCCTCAGCAGCCTCTCGTGCAGAACTGACAACAAAATCGGAGAGAGTACGGCCTTGAAGTTCAGCAGCTCGCACTAAAAGCACATGTACGGATTCGGGCATCCGCGCATCGATGCGCGCGGTTTTGGGCTCTTTGCGTGGCATATTTGCAATCTCCTTCACCCCGATCGTACGGTGGATTACCGTACGAAGTCAAGTTGATTCTCAAATGTTGCAACCTCGGCTGTGTCCCCGGTCTCGGTGTCCCCGGTCTCGCGTCGCATCTTATTTCGCGAGCCAGTTCCGCACCATCAGTCCAGGAATTCGTGAAAAATGCGACGTGTTGTTCGTCACAATCTCATGACCGTTTTCCAAACAAGTCGCTGCGATTAAGATGTCTGCGTCACCGATCGATTTGCCTGCCTGCCGCAGATTTGCGTATAAGGAAGCAGCACGCACGACGATTGGGTCCGTCAATTGCAACACGTCCATGGTGACACAAAGTCTATCGAACTTCCAAACTTGCTTGGTTGCGTTCTTCGCCATCAACCCACGCAAGATCTCGTATCGCGTGATGATCGAGATAGTCAATTTCGGATGGGCGGCAAGGTATCGTTTCGCGTTGGATACCGCATCCACGTCCTGGTGCATGATCGCCGATAGAGTGTCCGTGTCGAGAACTGCCGTGTACATCGAGCCCCTTTTTCAACGAGTGAAGAAGGCGGTTCGGTCCGTCGCGATTTGTTCCACGTCGGCAATGTCCTGTTCCGACAATCCTGCGTAAACGCTTGCGGCGAGATCAAGCACATCGCCATTTTGAGCTGGCTCCAATAGTTCTATCGACAAGCGCACACGCGTTCCGTCCGCCAGCGGAATATCTGCGGCACCAACGGGCCGAAATGCCCCGTTCTCGAAGATTGCATCAACATCTTTGGTCATGGCTAGCCTCCGAATCTATTATAGCACGACTTCGGAGCCGGAACATTCATAGCACGTTGCTAGGTGACGCTAACCCACCCACCAACGTGCAGTGTCCGCTGGGATGGCTCGATTCTGTCGGGTAAATCGTCAGTTACATTCGGCATGCGTGCCTCAAGCCGGGGAGCCACGATGCAAATCGTTGAGCCCACCCGAGCGGCGGTCGTTGGCCAAAATAATCTTGCCAGTAGTCATCGGCATCTAAACACAAGTCGGCGCAACCAGCAGCCACGCTCGGCCACGGTCCGAAATGGCCGCCCCCATCAGTCCGCTTGGGGCCGGTACTGTATAGACAAAACGAGTCGACGCCGAGCTGCCGATAAATGAACGGGCGGTTCGTGTATGGATCAGTTGGGATCCGCGATACGGCGTGCGGCGTCAGTGATAACAATTCATCTGGAAACCGCCCACAATTTTCACGGTAGGCTCGAAGAGCCAAGTCAACTGACAATAGACGCATCAACGCCAAAACGTGGCAGTCTGAATCCCACTGCACTTTGTGCCGATCCGCTTCCGGAAGATTGGCCACTTGTTGCACAAGTTGCAGGATTTCCATCTGTTCGACTCCAGAAAGTCCGCATTCCTTTGGATCGCTCAACTCATGTGGCACAATTACTTTACAAGGTTTGTCTTTGTAACCAACTGCCACTTCCCAGTCTCGATCGCGTGCAATGGAAGCGGCAAATGGCTCCCGCTGGGTCTCAAGGCGGTAGAGTTCGTCGATGACCAACCGACGTGTGCGGTTGTCCAGTTGGGTGCGAATCTTACACAGCGCTCCCAGAGCAATCCCTGAAATTCCAATGCTGGCAAGCAGGTCGATCAACAATCCACCACGCCGAACCGCGTTTGCCAACTCAAGGATATCTAGGCTGATGCGAGTCGCCGTGAGAAAGTCGGCTCGGAATGTTGCCAGATAAGCTTCGGCGTGAAACACACGAGCAAGGTTTCTTAGGTGCGAAATGCTATCGCATTGTTCAGAAAAAAATGCCTCCTCGTAACGCACGGTCACGCCGCATTTTGGTCCTAAGACGCGACGGGCCGATTCAAGTGCAGGTTGGTTCCGTTGTACAAGGATCAATGCGGCAGCAACCTGCCCTTCGTCGATATCGACAAGGCTATCCACATCCGTGAGTTGGGCCGCTGATTCAACCAAAGTTTGGTAGGGAGTGGCTGTCATCTTGAAGTCACCGCAGCAACTGAACGATACCAATCATCCAGTTGTGCCCTTGGATGTAGCTTTACGAAAAACGCTCGACCGCAATTTGGATAGATTGCATTGTTACGTTTATGAAGCCTGACGAGGTAGGTATCTGCGAACGGAATCCGACGCCCGGTCAGTCTAGCACGAGTCGATATCGCAGTGCAAGCAATTAAGTCCCCTGATCGCCAGTCCCGAATTTGACAGGAAGATGTTGACGACCCGGGGCCACAGCACCTTGGGGGCCGACCGACCACGAGGCCACACAAGATGTTGTGGCTCGGTGGTCGGCCCGGTAGGATATTTTTGGAATTCCATTTTCTACCGGCGATTTTCTACCTCAGGCTCCCCCTCCGTCGCTTGAAACTGGTTCAGTTGGATTGATCTGGGGGGGGGGGGAATTTCTCAGGTAGAAGATAGCCGGTAGAATATCTGCTCAGGTATCACGCCTACGCCCGCTGAATCCTACCTGTTCACAGCGTAGAACCAGTCCACGGGCAAGGAGCGAAAGCGGCACGAATAGCGACTGCCGACGTTGTCCCAGTAGCTCATGACGGCTCGGTCTCGGGCGAATGTCAGGCTGGTGTACGAAAATGTCCGCGCGGCGTCGTCTTCCAAATTGTCGACCACGCTCCACGTCTGACCTTCGTCACTGGATAACGCTGCAGTGAGTGGAGTTCGTTTGCCTCCGTGCCCCGCGCCTTCGGTAAACGTATTGTTCCAGATCAACACGAGATCGCCGGTGGCCGGAATTCGGCGCAGCGTTGTGGGGGCTTCAGGGCCTTGCACCCCCAGCGACGCCAGCGGTCCCCACGTTTCACCACCATCCTCCGAATACGCCTTGCCGGGATATCCCAACTGGGTCCTGACGAGCATCATTACTCGCCCGTCGGCCAGCTCGATGACTTCGGGTTCCATGGCGCCACGCTTTGCAGCGTCCACTTGGCCTGCTCCCGCGTGCCAGGATTTGCCACCATCGTCGGAGATGAAACAATGCGACGTAAAGTGGTTGACTTTCTGAACATCGGAAGTCGAAGCGGCCGGAACCAACAGCCGTCCCGAAGAGAGCTGCGTCACGCGATCGTTGTTCACGACGTGGTAGCCCGGTTGGTCTGTGATCAAGATAGGCGCACCAAAACTAGCGGCCTCATCGCTGGAGAATTTGACGTACGCATTCAGCTCGCTATGGCTCTCCTTCTGCAGATAGTACATGGCGATCTCACCGCTGGGCATGCGGCGCAGCGTGACGCTCATTACATTCATGCCGCCCGTGTTCTCCTGCAGTACGCGCGAGTCGCCCCACGTGCGTCCGCCGTCGGAAGATTGTTTGGCGACAATGTGTGCTTTGGCAAAGTCGCTGTCGCCGCCGATAAATTCGGTGACCGCAAACAGCAGCGAGCCATCGTTCAAGGCAATGATCGAGCCCTCTGTGTAACGAGGATGCTCGGCAGATGCTTCGTAGACTATGTTCGATACATCGGTTTTAGCCGGCTGCGGCGGCGAACCACTCAGGACCAGCAACGACTGAGCCGCTCGGTAACTGGTGTCCGCGTGGTCGTCGTCCAGCAGTTGAATCAGCGAGTCGCGCACGCCGGTAGCCCAGGCGTCACCGGCAAATGTCGCCGCATAGGTGCGCACATCGAAGTTGTCGTCGTGTAAATTTTTCGCCAGCGCCGCCAGACCAGCGGCATCACCGAGTGCAGCCAGTGAATTATTGACGTAGGATTTGAGCAACGGATCGCCACAGCGAGGCAATTGCGCTCGGATTTGCGGGATATCTGTTTTGTCACCGATTCTTCCCAGGATCCAGACGG
>CAKQNH010000579.1 GCA_934255105.1 uncultured Pirellulaceae bacterium | reverse complement strand
GCGGAGCGGTCCACGACACTCAGATGAGCAAGGACCGGCGGAGCGGTCCACGACAATGGCCGCCGATCAGTCGCTCTACGCGATGATGTCGTGTACCACGCGGCCGAATACATCGGTCAAGCGGAAGTCGCGTCCTGCGTGCCGGTAAGTCAACCGTTCGTGATCGAGTCCCAGTAGATGTAGAATCGTGGCGTGCAAATCGTGCACGTGCATCTTGTCCTCGATGGCTTTGAAACCAAAGTCATCGGTCTGACCGTAGGTCATGCCTCCCTTGACTCCCCCCCCAGCCATCCACATCGTAAAACCATGGTGGTTGTGGTCGCGCCCCGTGCCGCTTTCAGAAGTAGGCGTGCGTCCAAATTCGCCTCCCCAAATGACTAATGTGTCCTCCAATAACCCGCGCTGTTTCAAATCGGCCATTAAGGCCGCGATCGGTTGATCGATCGCTTGACATAGTTTTGGCACAGTTTCATTATGCTTGCTATGCGTGTCCCAGGGTTGCCCGTCGCCATAGTAGACCTGCACAAAGCGGACTCCGCGCTCGACCATCCGCCGCGCCAGGAGACAACCGTTGGCAAAGTGCCCTGGACCATACGCGTCGCGCGTCTGCTGCGTCTCGCGATCAAGATCAAACGTCTCGCTCGCTTCGAACTGCATGCGATACGCGGTTTCCATCGCTTCGCTGCGAGCGGTCAGCAGCGAATCGCCCCCTCGCGCGGCCGCGTGGTCCGCGTTGAGTTGTTGCAACAGATCGAGCTGTCCACGCTGGGTCGCATGATCCCACTGCGTGTTGCTCAAGTGCGGCAGCATTTTCTCGGGATCGACGGTGGAATGATTGATGTATGTCCCTTGATACTTCGAAGGTAGAAAGGCGCTGTTCCACAGGATCGAAAATCGGACCGGTCGCCCAGGGCAGAGCACCACGTAGCCCGGCAAGTTTTGATTCTCAGTCCCCAGTCCATACAAGAACCACGCCCCCATGCTGGGCCGCGTGGGAATGATGGTACCGTTGTTCATCTGCAGCAAAGCCGGCCCGTGGTTCGGATTGTCGACGTGCATCGAATTCAGAACGCAGATATCATCGATGTGGCGGCTCAGTTGCGGCAGCAAATCGCTGACTTGCAGGCCGCTCTCACCGCGGGGGCGGAACTTGAACGGCGATGGCATCAGTCCCGCGGTAGGCCGTTCGGTGACCAGGTCAGCACCCGGTGGCTTGCTGCCCGCGAATTTTTTCAGGGCCGGCTTGGGGTCAAACAGATCCCCCTGGTACGGCCCCCCGTTCATGAACAGGTGAATAACGCGTTTGGCGCGCGGTGGGAAATGGGGCGTGGCCAGCAGGTTCTGCGGGGCGGCCGCAATCGCTTGGGGCATCCCCAGTAGATTGGCGGCGCCCACCATGCCCATGCCGCAGCCAATATGCCTTAGCATTTCGCGCCGCAGCATTTCGCGTTGCTCCATTTCTCGACGATCCAAGGCTGCTGACGAGCGCGGCGCATCACTGTTTAAAGGTTGCTTATTCACAGCAAAAAATCTCAATCGATGAAGATGAATTCGTTCGAGGCCAAGAGCACGTGAGCGTATTGGTGCCACCGTGCCAAAGCTGCATCGCCGTTTGGCTCCTCCGCAACTTTTGGCGGCGTCAGATAGGCGAGTCCAAGCTGGAGTTCGCGCGCGGTGGGTGCGCGCGAGAACAGCCACATGTAAGCTTGTTTGATCCGGCTGGCATCATTCTCCAACTCCATCTGATGCAGCCGAGCGACCAAGCCCTGGGCTTGTTCCTGCAGTAGCGGACCGTTGATCGCGAATAGCCCCTGCAATGGCGTCACGGTCGCCATCCGCATCGGGCTATGTTGATTCGCGTCGGGGAAGTCGTGAATCATTAACGTTGGCGACATGTCTCGCCGATCAACGGTCGCGTACAAGGTTCGGCGATGGTTGGTCGCGGTGTCCAGCGGCGTGGCCGGCCCACCCGCAGTTGGTTCCAGTTCACCGCTGGCGACCAGCATCGCGTCCCGCCACTCTTCGAAGGAGAGTCGGCGACGATTGGCGTGGGAGAGCCACTGGTTTTCGGGATCGGGATGGTTCGCATCGAGTTCGGCCACCGACGATTGTTGCCAAGTGGCCGAGCGCAATATCTCACGATGTAGCCGTTTGATCGACCAATTGTGCTTGATGAAGCGCGCCGCCAAGTCATCGAGCAGTTCTGGGTGGCTGGGGCGGCCTCCCTGCTGACCAAAATTGCTCGGCGTGGCCACGATCCCCTGATTGAAATGCGCCAGCCACACGCGATTGACCAGCACGCGCGCGGTCAGTCCCTGGGCCTCGGTCGTGATCGACTGAGCCAGCTCCAGACGTCCGCTGCCGTTCTCGTACGGTGGTGGCGGTTGCTCGTCCGACAGCACCGTTAGAAAACGACGGCGGATGATCGGACCGGGGCGGTTCGGATTACCGCGGATAAACGATGGCAAGTCGCGTGGTCCGGGGCGATACTCCAGGAGCGTCCCCTGTTCGGGCTTCTCCCCAGCGCGCACCACGTACATCGACTCTTCGGATAGCGCGTTAGCCAAGGGAGTGTCGAAAAGCGGCGTCGAGGTTTTGAGGTCCTTGATCTGCCCAGCCAATTCATCGATTTGCTCCTGCGGCACGGGCTTCTGCTTCTTCAGCTTGGCCACCTGCTCTTCCAGCTTAACCACCTGCTCCTTAGCGACTCGCACCGGTTCGTACGCTTCCTCGCTTATCAACGGTCGCTCGACATGCCGCGTGCTGGCAAAGATGCCAGCCAAACCGTAGTAGTCATCCGCGCTAATCGGATCGAACTTGTGATCATGGCAGCGCGCACACGCGACCGTCAGCCCCAGGAACGTGCGCGAGACGGCATCCACTCGCTCTTCCCACTCGTCGGCCACGATCACCTTGATCAGTTCGCTGGGCAGCTTCAATTCTTTCCAATACGCTGGGCTGAGGCTGATAAACCCAAGCGCCGGCAGATCCTCCGCTCCGGTTTGCGGCATCAGATCGGTAGCCAGTTGTCGGTGGATGAATTCATCGTAAGGCATATCATCATTGAACGCCTTCACTACCCAGTCTCGATACAGGTGAGCCTGCGACGTCTGTGGCAACCAGCTCGCCGTGCGGTCGGTGTAGCGCGCCAGGTCTAACCACCAGCGTCCCCACTTTTCGCCATACTCCGGTGATTCAAGCAGTTCGTCGACGAGCTGATCATAGGCCTCCGCCGAGTCATCGTTAACGAAAGCCGCCAGCCGCTCCGGGGTTGGCGGCAATCCGGTCAGCGCGAAGCTCAGCCGACGCATCAACGTTGCGCGGTCCGCGCCAGGGGCGGGGGACAATCCCTCGCGCTGCATGGCCGCCAATATGAACGAGTCTACGCGCGTCTGCGGCCAGGTGGCATCAGCGACCTCCGGCAGCGGTTGTTCGCGCACCGGTTGGAACGACCAGAACTGCCGTCCTGTCTCGAAGTCGATGGAGTTGTTTGCACGCTGCACCTGATCGGCGGCTGGCGGAAAGTGCGCTCCGCGCCGCACCCACTGTGTCAATTCGGCGATGTCCGCTTCGTCGAGCCGCCCCTTGGGAGGCATCTCCATTCCTTCATACAGGATCGCCTCGATGAACAGGCTCTCTTCGGGCTTGCCCGCTACCAGCAGTTCGCCGCTATCGCCCCCCGTGGTGAACCCCTCCGCCGAATCGAGTCGCAGCCCGCCATGCAGCGTCTTGGCCTGTTCCGAGTGGCACTCGTAACAATGCTCACTTAGCAGCGGCCGAATCTTGCGTTCGAAATACTCATATTCCCCCCCCAGTGCCTGTTCCTCCACGACCGCTTGTTTACCGTCGACTGACGTTGCCGCCCCGCCAGCTTGCGGTTCGCCGGCGCCAACCGTGGTCGCGTATCCGATCAAAGCTACCATCAGCAATGTGTAACGAGCGAACATAGGCTTCGGTGGAGGGATAGAGGGTGAAGCAATCAA
>CAKQNH010000578.1 GCA_934255105.1 uncultured Pirellulaceae bacterium | reverse complement strand
GGGTCACCAATAATTTGCGTTAAATGGTGACCGCTGAAAAGCCACCATCGACGACGATATTCTGGCCGGTGACAAACCCGGCGGCAGCCCGCGAAGCGAGCCAGCACACCGCGCCTCCCAATTCGTGCGCTTCGCCAAACCTCGCCATGGGAGTGTGGCCGATGATTTGGCTGCCGCGTTCCGACAGCGACCCGTCATCGTTATACAACAGTTTGCGATTCTGTTCCGCAGGGAAAAACCCTGGGCTGATAGCGTTGACTCGGACGCCGCGAGTAGCCCATTCGCGCGCCATGAACTGAGTCAAATTGATCACGGCCGCTTTGGCTGCCGAATAGGCGACGACTCGCGAAAGCGGAATCATGCCGGACATGGAAGCGATATTGATAATGCATCCCTGACCGGCCGCCAACATCGACTCTCCGAAGCATTGGCTGGGCAGCAGCACTCCACCCACCAAATTCAAATCGAACACGTCGCGCCAAGCGTCCAGTGGCAGTTGGCAGAAGTCGGCACCGGGCGGCAGTGTGGCTTCGGGGCGATTGCCTCCCGCCGCATTGACCAGAATGGTAATGCTTCCCAGTTTGTTTGCGATTGCATCGCGAGCAGTCAGCAGCGACTGTTTGTCGAGCGCGTCGGCGGCGTGGAACATACCTTGCCCGCCGGCTTGTTCGATAGCGCTCACCCGCGCCGCCCCACGCTCAGCACTACGCCCCAGCACGGCGACTTTGGCGCCAGCGGCTGCGAGCGCATCGGCCATAGCTCCACCGAGCCCGCCCGTGCCCCCCAAGACCACCGCCACGTCGTTGGATAGATCAAACAGAGTGCCTGCCATTAGTTTCGCCGTCCTCGGTGGTGATTCGTCGCGGTTAGGGTCAATCATCGTGGCCACTGCGACCGAGCAGCCAGGGCTAGCTACAGCATCCCCTGAATGGAGCAAATATTCAAGGCCACCTGCTGATCGATGGCGGAGCTTGGCAACTAGGCGGTTGTGCGGCTCGATGCTCTCGGACGTGATTGCTTCAGATAAAACCGACGGCGGAGCGTCGGGCTACATTGAACAATCGGACTGGGATACTTGCCATCCGCCACAGAATCGTAAAGACTGGTGGCTCGACTGACTAGCTTGACAGCTTGCACTCCGCTTTCTGTAACGCTTCATTTGCCTCGAACCCTCAAACTCTTAGGAAATCTTATGTCTGCAGAAGAACGACTGACCAAGCTTGGAATTGAACTCCCACCAGCCCCGAAGCCCGTGGGACTGTACAAGCCGGTGGTGGTTGTCGGAAACGTTGCCTATCTATCGGGGCACGGTCCGCTGAAGAGCGACGGGACACTGATCATGGGGCGGCTGGGCGACGACATGAGTCTCGAGCAGGGGCAGGCGGCCGCTCGTCAGACCGCTTTGGCCATGCTGTCCACCCTGCGGTTTGCCTTGGGGACCCTGGACCGGGTGACGCGCGTAGTGAAGCTGTTGGCGCTGGTTCGCTGCACCGACGACTTTGAACAACAGCCACAAGTAGTCAACGGCTGCAGCCAGTTGTTCGCTGACGTATTTGGTCCGGATCAAGGCATTGGCGCACGCAGCGCACTGGGTACCAACTCGCTGCCCAGCGGAATCGCCGTGGAGATCGAGGGGATTTTCGAGATCAGCTAAGCGGATATTTGAGTCGATTTTTGACCATCTTATTGACCACTGCGCTCGCCAAATCGATGTCGAGCGTATTGGCCAGAGCCAACACATAGCTGGTAATATCCGCCAGTTCGTCGGTCACTTGCTCCAGGTCATAGCCTTCACCGGCCACCGTCTGCTCCGTTGTCAGCCACTGATAGTGCTCCATCAGCTCGGCCGCTTCCACTGCCAGCGCCATGCTCAGATTTTTGGCGTTATGGAACTTGTGCCACGTGCGCTGGCTGACGAATTCTTCCACCACCTGCTTGAGCTCCGCCAGAGTGCAAGCAGAATCGGTCTTAGGGGAAGGCGTATTTGCTGAAGACATAGTGGCTGTGCCCGAGTTAAGTCCGTAGATTGGCAGTCATGCGGTGCGTGGGGACGGGGCGACCGGGACGGAAGCACTGCAGCGAACGAATTTCGATGGTGGCCCCGATGGCTGAGGCCTGACCAGCCAGTGTGTCGCGAACGATCGTCTCGAGCTCCTCAGGCGATGTGGCCACGCGCGCATTGACGACCAAGTCAGCCTGCGCGCCTTGCCAATTGGCCGCCAACGACAATACGGGCTGGTCTTCATTGCTGACCAAGTTGGCTACTGCGTACACTCCCTCAGCCATGCCGATGACTTTCAAGTGCGCTGTCTCGGCCCCCATGCCCAACAGCCGCTGGTGCAATTGCCTTAATAGCGCCAGCAGGAATTGATCCAAGTCAAACTGCGAGTTGCCACGCAAGTCGGCTTGGCAATTCAGCCACCCCAACTCCGCCTCTCCCTCAGCATAGATGTCGTAGTCCACGTCCATCACACGCTGCCCAAACTCCCCCTGCTGCTCTAAGTGCTGGCACAGTGCATCGAAACCGTCACCACGCTTGGCTGAGATGCGCAGCACAGGGGTCGTCGGATACTGCTCGGCAAGTTTTGCGGTGAGGTCGTCGAGCTGATCCTGGGAGAGCTCGTCGATTCGATTGAGGATGACAAAGTCGGCTTCCTCGATCTGTTTTCGAAAGATGTATTCCGCCTTGGGGGAAAAGCCACGCTGGCCTGTGCCACCCAGGATTTTCGCGCCGTGGCTGGGTTTGATAATCACCCCATAAGGCGCGATCTCAAATGGCTGACTGTAGATCTGCTCCAGCGGCCGGATCACGGTCGCCACCAGATCGGTGCAACTCCCCACCGGCTCGGCCAGGACTACATCGGGCCGCTGGGTCTGGCTGAGCGATTCCACTGTGCTGGTGAGTGCATCGAAATTGCAGCAGAAGCACGAACCGGCCACCTCGCCGACGTTGAAGCCTTGCGATCGCAACGTGAGCGTATCGACCAAGTCGGTGGCTTGGTCGTTGGTTACGATAGCCACGTTTTTCCCGGCGGTTCGAAAGCGATTGGCGAGCTGCGAAATCGCAGTGGTCTTGCCTGCTCCCAGGAAGCCGCCGAGCATGATAAAGCGAGGTGCCGAGGCCATGTGACATTAACTCCAACAAACCGGAACGAAACCGACAACGGGAAATTCTTACGACTGTCTGTCGGTCATGAGTTAACTCGATTGTAAGTGGTCCTGGGGCGTTTGCTATGGGAGCGGACGAATCGGCCCGATACTTAGGCTCGTAACGAGCGCCGCGCTGTTACGGCAAACCGAACCCGCGCATTTTAAGCACCCACGCATAAGTTACCTGGCATATCAATTGACCCTGGCTAACGGCAAAGCGGCCAATTATGCGCATCAACTTATGCATGGGTGCTTATCAAAGGCCTCGAATGGATTAGTGTGCGATTAGTGAAGATTAGTGTTCCCTAGTCTGCTGCTCAGCGATGTTGAGGGATGTGGAGATCGTCGATAATAAAACGTTTTCACCCCTATTGGCAACTCGCTTTCTTTGCGACTGCGGAACCATGTCCCATCATTCTGCCGACGATGCTTCCTGCCTGATCACGATGCCGATTCAGGCAATTTATGGCCTGCGTTGGCCGTTGGGAGTATTGCGGAAAGCTCGGCCAAAATGATGGCTGTGGCACCCCAAATGGTAGCTTCGCCCCCTTGAATTGTGGGTGCCGACCAGACGGCTAATCCGCGTGCAAACTCTTGCCGCGGAGCTGGAAGACACGCGCCTGAGCTGAGCGTCGAGAGCGGCACATGAAGTATTCGCGAGACCTCGCGCGGGCAGGGGGTATAGTCGTACAGCCGGGGACTAATGGCCAAAAAGCTGCGCACATAGTAGTCGCTGTGATAGACGTACAGCGGCAGCAGCTCGCCGACGATCAACTCCGGCTCGATCTCACAGCCCAGCTCTTCGTAGAACTCGCGCTGAGCTGCCTGCTGGTGCG
>CAKQNH010000577.1 GCA_934255105.1 uncultured Pirellulaceae bacterium | reverse complement strand
AAAGTACGGTGAACAGAATCGTCGCCCGCCTGGCGGATCCTGAGACGTGTTCGCTAAACCGCTGCGTCGCCAACTCAATCTTTCCCTCGCGGTCCAGACTCCTAATTGCCGTACCGCAGGCACGCCATTGCGACCGGCTAAATGGTGGGATTTGTTCGACCGAGACGTCAAAGATTGCATCCGCGTCCTGCGTTGCAGCGAGCAGACGCAAACTTGCTCTCGCAGTGTTTTCTGAGTCACTCGTGACCTCAACGCTACCGAGTACTTGGCAACGCAAGTTTTGGCGGGACTTCAACAAAACAGGAATTACGCGCTCTGGCGTCCAATCATTGGCAACTAAAGGAACTTGGGAATGGATGCGAGCGGAAATCGCTTCCTGCCAAACTTCACGCTCTTCCATCGTCGCAAACTTGATACAGTCTACATATTCGCGCTGGTTCGCCTCCAGGTAGAACTTGAGTAGCAAACCGTCACCACATAGCTTATGCATCGCGTCCAAGGGCCAACTCTCGATCCAAGAACCGGTATCGACCCAAAAGTGTTCCGGTCCCAGTAGAATAGCCGTGTGTTTGCCTGCTCTTCGTAAACGGAAGAATTTTTCCCACGGGTCCGGTTGGTAGGTCACAGAGGCTTGCAGTACTACACCACCCGAAGCTGATTTGTGGCTCTGGAATTGGCACCCCAGCGCGACGGCGACCGCTTCGTTACCAAGGTCCGCATAGTCGTGGGCACTCACGACGATGCCACGTTGTCGCTGGTACTTCACATCCAACGGGACGAGGACTCTGATGAGTTCAGCGGCATGTTCAGCACTGATCCGCTGCAGGAAGTCGGCAATTCTTGGCGATTGTCCGGCTTGCCAAGCGGCTTCGAATTCGCCAGCGATTCGGTTGACTATGGGATCGATTGCCATGGTTTTGAAATCGCACTGAGAACGTCACGACAGCTAGACCACAAACATCTGCGCGGGAGTCGTATTATAGCAAATGGTTCGCCTTTAGAAACAATATCCACTGGGGGTCTTGGCGATGTATTCCAATGCAGCGTCCAATGAATGCACAATTTCGCGCGGTAATAATTTTGTTTCAGGACCGCGAAAGTTGCTCCCGTGACAAGGCAAGCCCTCAGCACACAAGAGCCAATTGGACGATTCTCTCCGTGCAGAATCCTGGCATTTTGAACAAACTTAAGTTGCAAGTTCAAATTTTCTACTCGTCGGGTTGGACAATCCCGAGTCGGTTGGCATGCTACAATGGAACACAGTGCAGACCGAAAATGCTGCTGAACTACCACTTAGTTCCGTTGGTTACCAATGATGAGTCGCCGAATCGCTTACGCCTTATTGTGGAGCCTGTTTGGCTGTCCGCAATTTGCCAATTGGGTTTGGTCGGCAGGCGATGAGCCGACCGCTGCAGCCACGGTTGATTTCTCGCGCGACGTCTACCCGATCTTGCAACGCGCCTGCCTTGAATGTCACGGGGAGCACAAGCAGGAGGGGGGGCTGAGACTCGACCTCCGATCCGAGACCTTGGATTCGGGCGCGATCGACCTCGCGCAGCCAGCTTCCAGCGAACTATTGCGACGGATTGGCCTACCGCGCGGGCATGAACAGATCATGCCTGCCATTGGTGAACCGCTTTCAAAACGTCACGTGGCCACGCTTCGACAATGGATCGAGCAAGGCGCTGTCTGGCCTGAGGACTTCGAAGTGCCACCGCACTGGTCCTATGTCGCTCCCCGACGCTCGATACTGCCGCTGGAATTCGCTAGCGATTGGATCCAGTCGCCCATCGATCACTTTGTTTGGCAACGACTTCGCGAGGAAGGATTGAGTCCTTCCCCGCCCGCCGAGCCAGCCAAACTCGTGCGGCGGCTGTTCTTAGACTTGATCGGTATTCCGCCGACACCCTCGGAGGTCGAAGTGTTTGAGGCAGAGCCAACTCAAGCTCGCTACGCCGAGTTAGTAGATGAGTTGCTGAGCCGTCCGCAGTTTGGCGAGCGTTGGGCGCGACCCTGGCTCGATCTGGCACGCTACGCCGACTCGCACGGCTTTCAACGCGATGACCTGCGCGACAATTGGGCTTACCGAGATTGGGTGATCCAGGCTTTAAATGCTGACATGCCCTTCGATCAATTCACGATCGAGCAACTCGCCGGCGACCTTTTGCCCAACGCGACCGAGTCGCAGAAGATCGCTACGGGATTCCACCGCAGTGCGCCAACCAATGTGGAAGCCGGTTCTCTGCCCGAAGCGACGCGGGTCGAACAAGTCCTCGATCGCGTTAATACGACCGCTACGATTTGGCTGGGAACAACGTTCGAGTGTTGTCAATGTCACGACCACAAATACGATCCCTTCACGATCAAGGAATACTATAGCCTGTTCGCCTTTTACAATAGCACGGAGCTGGAAGCCGATCTCGCCAAAGCGAAGGTTCCCAGCTCTATTCAGTTTCAGGGCCCGAGTCTGAAGTTGGCCAATCCCGAAGGCGATCGCATGCGGAGTGAACAGCAGCAAACGTTGTCGGCGGCCAGCGAGCAATTGACCACGCTGGTCATGGTGGAATTGAAAGAACCACGTAAGTCGTATGTTTTTGTACGTGGCGACTACAAGGTGCCGGGCGAGTCTGTGGAGCCAGGCACACCGGCAGTGCTACATGCCTTGCCGACGGGCCCACTCAACCGCCTGACATTGGCGCACTGGTTGGTCTCTCCCCAAAATCCGCTTGTCGCTCGAGCAACCGTCAATCGCTGGTGGGCTGAGCTCTTTGGCCAGGGCATCGTGCCCACTCCGGAAGATTTTGGCATTAAGGGGGAACCGCCAACGCACCCCGAAATGCTGGACTGGTTGGCCGTCGACTTGATGGAGTCTGGCTGGTCGATGAAAAATCTGCTCAAGACAATTGTCACTTCGGCCACCTACCAGCAATCCTCAAATGTCACGCCCGCGTTGTTGGAGCGAGATGATCGCAATCGTCTTTTGGCACGCGGGCCGCGATTGCGAATGGACGCGGAGATGATCCGCGACAATGCGTTGGCCATTTCCGGCTTGCTCTCCCTGCGTCAATTTGGCCCGCCCATTCGACCGTATCAGCCCGATGGGATATGGACTAAAGTCGGCGGTGCAAAATACGACTATGAAGTCAGCCCGGGAAGCGAGCAGTACCGACGGGGAGTCTATGTGGTCCTCAAACGCGGGGCCCCTTATCCGAGTTTTGTCAACTTTGACGCTAGTGCTCGCTTAGCATGTACTGTCGTGCGTTCGCGGAGCAACACGCCGCTTCAAGCATTGACGCTCCTGAACGATCCAGTCTACGTCTCCGCCGCCAAGTCGCTGGCAGAGCGCGTGCAGATCGAACGGTCCCAGGCCTCGCTCGCGGACAAAATGGACTACGCATTTCAACTGTGCGTTGCCCGCAGACCATCGGCGAGCGAGCGCGAGACATTGTTGCAGCTATATCACGCTCAACTGGCTGTCGGGTCGATCCAGGATGCATGGTATTGTGTCGCCACTACGCTCTTGAACTTGCACGAAACGATAACTAAAGATTGACGACAATCATCGCCGTTGCCGCCAGCGACCTCGATTCGCGGCAGTCCCATAGCAGCTTTCGAAGGATTGCTTTGAACCTCAAAATATGAACGCACTACACACAGCCGGCTGTCGACAGCGGTTCCGGATTTCGCAGAACTTGGCCCGCCGCGATTTCATTCGTTCATCGGGCATTGGCTTTAGCGGCATTGCGCTGGCTTCGCTGCTCAACGACGAATTGGCGACGGCGGCGAACCAGACGCATTTTGCTCCCAGGGCCAAGCACGTAATCTATCTGCATATGATTGGCGCTCCCTCCCAGCTTGATCTGTTCGATGAAAAGCCTGAGCTAGTAAGATACGACGGTCAACCGTGTCCCCCGGAAGTTACCAAAGACCGAGACTTTGCATTTATCGGTAAGACATCCACTTTGGCGGGGTCGCCGTACAAATTTTCGCGT
>CAKQNH010000576.1 GCA_934255105.1 uncultured Pirellulaceae bacterium | reverse complement strand
CTAGAAAAGCTGGAATCTGCAGCAGATCGCAGACTTGCCCCACCGCCGCCGCTTGCTGCGGTAGGTGGATGTCGGTAGTCACCGGCACGCCCAACTGTGACTTGATGTCTTCCAGTATCCGCAGCCCAGCCTCTATCCCCAGCCCGCGCTCGGCGGAGGCGCTGGTTCGATTGGCTTTATCAAACGAAGCTTTGAAGACGTACGACAGGCCCAGCCCGGCGGTGATGCGTTGACACCGCTGGGCGATGTCCAACGCCAGATCGCGCGACTCGAGCACGCATGGACCGGCGATGATCAGGAGAGGATTCCCGGGCAGTCCGCAGCGCAGCGAACCGATCGGAACGGGTGTTACCGATTGTGGCGAAGGTGGCTGGAGCGAGCTGTCGGAATCGTTCACGGATCAAATCTCTTACTGCATCAAGATCGGTTTTAGATTGGGGGCCAGCTTCAGCAGTTCGGCCGTCATCATTCTTTGGATCTTGCGGGTGGTCTTTTGTTGCTGAGCTTGCTGAAGCAACGCTTCGGCCTGTGGAATGGTAACATGCGTGGCCAGCTCCTTGATCGTCGGAACGAACGCCGGGCTCATACTAAAGCGGCGTAGTCCCATGCCCAGGAGCAGCACAAAAGCCTGCGGCTCGCCAGCCATTTCACCACACAAAGTGACGGGGCGGTGGGCCGCATTGCAGGCCGCCACGACGTTCGCCAGCACTCGAATCACGGCTGGTGAGAGCGGTTGGCAGAGATGGCTGACCTTTGGGTTATCGCGATCCGCAGCCATCATATATTGAACTAAGTCATTGGAGCCAATCGACACAAAGTCGACCGAAGGGAGAAATTGGTCGATCATCACCGCAGCCGCTGGGACTTCCAGCATCATCCCAAAAGCAACTTTGCCAAACGGGATTTCGTCCTTGCGTAGCTGCTGCTGGGCGCGGCGCACGAAGACTCGCAAACGCCGCAGCTCTTCGATGTTGGTCACCATCGGGAACATGAGCTGCACTCGTGGGGGCATAACGGAGTTTCCGTTGTGGCCGCCGTTGCTCCTCCCGTGCGGATCGGGGACGGCCGCCCTCAAGATCGCGCGGATCTGAGTCAGAAAAAAATTGGGATGTTCAAACGATAGGCGGATACTGCGCCAGCCCATAAACGGATTGGCTTCATGCTGTCCGCGACCCAGGAACGGGACGGTCTTGTCACCGCCGATATCCAACGTGCGAATCGTGATTGAGTGATTGGGGCTGGCCGCTAATACGTCGCGGTAGATGGCCAATTGCTCCTCTTCGCCGGGGATGCTGGCATGAGTCAAATACAGGTACTCAGTGCGGAACAAGCCGATTCCCGACGCGCCCATGGCGACTGCCGCCTGGGCGTCGGCCAGGCCATTGATGTTGGCTAAGAGCTCCAGCGGAACACCGTCGCCCGTGATCGCAGCGTGGTCGCGATTGTCGGCCAGTTGATCGCGCAAATTGAAGAATTCACGCTCCAGCTTGCGATACGCCTTGAGGACCTCGGGGGTGGGATTGATGACCACAACCCCTTCGCGACCGTCGACGATTAGCGTATCACCGGTTTTGGTTTGGCGAAGAATTCCCGCCACACCGCTCACCGCCGGGATGCCCCGACTGCGGGCAATGATGGCCGCGTGGCTGGTCTGGCTGCCGGACTGAGTGACGATGCCATGCACCGGCTTGTCCCCCAGCACGACGACTTGGCTGGGGAGCAGTTCATCTGCCACCACGATAGTTGGGCCGCCAAAAGTTTTCGATTCCTTCTGCAAGGCTTCACTCAGATAGCCCGTCAAACGGATCACCACGTCGCGAATGTCGGCAAAACGCTCCTGCAGGTATTGGTCGTCCGAGCTATCGAACAAGCCCTTGAAATAATCCAACAACTGCGCCAAAGCGGCTTGTGCGGAGAGCTGCCGATCTTGAATCCAACTGCGCACCTTGCCGACCAGAATTGGATCGTGCAAGATGGACTCGTGCACCGCAAAAATGGCCGCGGCCTCCTTGCCCACCTGCTGCTGCACTTTGGCTTGCAGCAACTGCAAATCCTCGATCGAACGCTTGCGCGCATTCTCGAACCTAGCCAATTCACCCGCGAGCTGATGCGGTTGAAGCACACCGCCGTCCTCTGCATCCACAAAGACCTCGTGGAGACAGTAGGCAGTGCCAATGGTCACACCGGGTGATACCGCAATTCCTTTTCGCATGGCTCCTATAGTACCAGGGGGGAGCCAAACGGGCAATTTGGGGTCAAGTAGAACGGTTGTCCCAACCGTTCGCCGCTGGCTTGGCCAGCGACCTGTGCACCAAACGATTGGGGACAATCGTTCTACGAAAAGGAGGTCCAAACGATTGGGGACAATCGTTCTACTGGGTTTCACTGTAGAACGGTTGTCTCAACCGTTCGTCGCTGGCTTGGCCAGCGACCTGTGTACCAAACGATTGGGGACAATCGTTCTACGAAAAGAAGGTCCAAACGATTGGGGACAATCGTTCTACGAAAAGAAGGTCCAAACGATTGGGGACAATCGTTCTACGAAAAGGAGAGCTAAACGATTAGGGACAATCGTTCTACGAAAAAAATGCTTCACAGCGTTGCCTATCGAAACTACAGCAGATGCCGAGCCTTGATCTCCAAATACTGATTGACCAAGGGAGTGGTCATCTCTTCGGGGAATACATCCAGGGCTAGACCTCCACGGGCCTTCATGCCGCGGATGACCTGGTCGCGCCATAGCAACAATTGACAGGCGGCCGCACTGCGATAGAGCGACTGCGGATCGGGGGCAGGCTGGTCCGCCGCTTCAAAAATGCGGTGATCGCGAGCGAGCACCAGTAGCGGTACATGGCGACCGACCAGATTTCCCATGTAGCTCTCAATTTGACTGGCGTTGACCTGATCGATCACGTTGGTAATCAAGACCACCAACGACCGACGGCGACAGTGGGTCGAAAGGTAGAGAAAGGCTTCGTCGAAACGCGACTGCACCAACCTCGGGAACTGGTCAAAACCCGCATGTAGCAAACGATTCATCTGCCGCTTGCCTCCCGCCGGTGGTACATAGGCGTGGATGTGATCGGAGAAGCACAACATGCCCACCGAATCACCTTGGGCTAGGGCGACATAGCTGAGCATCAACACGCTGTTGAGCGCGTAATCCAGCAAGCTCAGTTGCTGGTATTCGTTGGTCATCATCCGGCCACAATCTAACAGGAAGATAATCCGCTGGCTTTGATCGGTCTGGAATTGCTTCACGGTCAGTTTTTGCCGCCGCGCCGACGCTCGCCAGTCGATGTGTTTGTAGTTGTCATCGGGTTGATAGTCGCGCAGACGCTCGAAGTTATTGTCTTGACCGGGCCGACGAGTGCGGCGGACGCCAATCTGACTCAGCCGATTCGTCCGCGCCAGCAGCGCGTATTCGCCAATCTGCTTGATATCGGGGTAGACGTGCAAAGGGCTAGGGCAGTCGAACACCTGCTGCTTGAGCCACAACCTCCAGCGACTGAACAATTGTCCATACACGTGCTGGAGTTCAAACGCGCCGCGGCGATGTGGGATGAAGGCGTGCTCCACGATCACTCGCTTGCTAGGTGGCATGCTCAGGCGATGCACGGGCGGGTCGATCACCAAACCCTGTGCAGCATCTTCGGCTAGATGCAGATGGACCGCATGACGACTGGTGTTGTCGATCGCCAACTCAACCGGATGCCGATTGCCCAACGAGGCCACGCGCTGCATCGATCGCTGGATGCTGATGCTGCTGGGCCGAGGCAACGTAAGCAGGTCGATGGTAACGATCAACAATAAAGCCATGCCAACCAGCGCGACGCAAACGGTCCACCAATTGGGTAACCAGGCAATAGGCAGCGATAATAACAACGGCAGTGTGGCTAAGCCAACCATGCGGCGAGTGGGAAAGGTGTGCGCCACTGCCATCAGCCATGCCAGCGGCAGCAGGCACAACAGCAGCACGGTCCAGGGGGTGAGAC
>CAKQNH010000575.1 GCA_934255105.1 uncultured Pirellulaceae bacterium | reverse complement strand
AAATCTCGTGCTCCAAGGGGATCTCTTCAGCCTCTCGGTCGGGAAAGACCTGCTTGAGCGTGCGCCGCAGATGGTCTAGTGCGCGATCACCCCAGAAGTCGTCGATCATGATGAAGCCGCCGCTCAAGCAGTATTTGCGCATGGCGGCGATCTCCGCTTCACTGAGTACCATCTCGCCCACTTCGATCATGTACAGGAAGGGATAGTCGAGCAGTCGCGGGTCGGTCAGTTCCAACTGCACGGGCTGTGGATTGACTTTTAACGAAGTGAGTTGTTGCAGGCGCAGTGAGAAGTTCAAATCGCTGTCGGGGAAGTCGGTCCGCCACCGCTGCCCGCCCCGACGCCCGCCGTAGGAATTGTAAATTACCCGCGCAAAAGTAAACGTGTCGTGTGGGAAGTCCTCCGCCAGCTCCCAGACCGGCACTCCGCTGCGCAGGTCTGCATTGAGTTGGCTGCGGCCGCGCTGCGTCCAGCCGTCGCGTTGCATCGCCCAGAGGACGCTCGAAAGCAGGCACAGAGCGATGACGGCTAGGATGTTCAACCAAGTTGGGGAGCGAGTGGGAATTAGCTTGGTTAATCGCATAATGTTGACTCGATGGCGTCGCGGATAAACGGGCAGGAGTGTTTTTTTAAACCCCACAAGTCATTCCCCGCTGTACAGGCGGTTCCGCCACCCGCGTGCATAGAACCCCTCGCCGCGCAGTGGGAGGGGGCGAGCCTAGGCGAGGGGGAGGGCAAGGAGTGAATAGCAAAGTCGTAAGTATGCATGGCTGTAAATGTATTTGGCCCTCTCCCTCGCTTAGGCTCGACCTCTCCCAGAGGGAGAAGATCCAGTGCGTGCAGTGCTGGTTCAAGAAAGTCGACAAAAGAAGGCTTGGGAAAAGTTGTGGGATATAAAAAGGCAGGAGTGCGCGTTCTACGTTTAGGTGGATAAACGGGCAGGAGTGCCCGTTCTACGTTAGGAATACACGGGGAGGAGTGCCCGTTCTACTTGAGGAATACACGGGGAGGAGTGCGCGTGGGGGATGTTGGATTATGGTGGTCGCGGTGGTTGGCCGGACTCGGGTGCTGCGACTGCTATGGGAGCTAGTTGCGGTTGCAAGCGATGATGAAGTTCGACCAACAGTTTTTGTGCGGCGCGATAACGGGGAGTCTCTTCCAATGCGATCAAAACTTCGCGACGCGCTGGCTGATTCTTATCCACGGAGGCCAGGGCTTGTGCTAATTGGAAATGCAGCTCAGCGGGGTCGAGTGGATCGAGCGCCAGCAGCGCTCTGAGCGACGGGATCGCGTCGGCCGGGCGGCCCAACTGCTGCATGGCTTCCACCCACGCCTGATGACCGGTGGGGAGCAGTGGTTGTACGGCTAACAACTGCCGCGCGGTATCAGCCAGACGCTCCCAGTCTTCGGACTGCCGCCCAGCGTCTTGTCGATTCTCAGATTGCCACTGTTGGCGATTACCGTCGATCTGGAGCAGGCGCTGTAGCGCGGGGAGATTGTCGCTGGACAGGCGGACGACTTGCGCCAGCGTGGCACGCTCCAACTGCACATCGGCCTGGTGGCGCGCGATGTCTGCTAGCAGCATGAGCCCACCCTCATCGCTCGCATCTTGTGGATAGAGCTCGACCAGTCGCTCCGCTGCCACGCGAGCCTCGCTCCACTGTTGCTCGTCCATGTGCTGCTGGACTAGGTGTCGCTGGCCAAAATAACTGCTGGGATTTGCCTCCAGCCACTGCGCTAGTCTGCTGGTCGTATCGCTGGCTGCGCCCGGTTTGGGGAAATCAGTAAAACTCTGCAGCGGCGCAAAATTGGTCTCTGGCAGAAAGGCTTGTGCTAAACCATGGACATAGTTTTTGAAGTCTTCGTCGAGCGCTTCGGCGTGGCCATAGCGACGCTGCATGGCATCCTCAAGAGGTGCGCCGGCACCCAGGTCGACGAGCAATTTTTGTAGCAGGGGTAGGCCATGCCGGTCGATCAAATAGCGCACGGCTAGCGACGATTCGTAGTAGGCGAACTGCAAGTGGAGTGGGCTGGGGGGCTGCAGAAAGGCGCCGCTCAGTTGAGACAGTGGCACGAAGTCTTGGCTCAACAGCATCTGTTTGTTGGCCGGCGTCATACCCTGCCCCCAACGTGGGTCGCGCTCGATCTCCTCGTAGACCGAGATGCCTTCGCTCAGCCAGCGAGGCATGCGGTTGTTCGTCTTTTGAAGCGTGACCACATGGCAGAATTCATGCCATAGCACACTCTCCCAATTGCTTGGCGTGTTACCCTGGGAGGCGGGGCTATTGGCAGTGATCAAATTGCCGAAGCAGACCCCTAGGAATCCCGCGCCGCCCGGCAGGCCAAAGGTGCGGATCGCGAAATCGCTCTGCCGCGTAAAGATCTCTACAGTTACTGGGGCGGATAATTCGTAGTCGTATTTGGCGCACAGCACTTGGCGGGCAGTGGTGAGCAATTCCAGCACGCGCGGCCCGTAGACTTGCGCTTCGCGAGCGTCCATGCGGACGATGAACCCGTCCCCCTGCAACGTGGTGAACTGCGCCAGGCGAGCTTGCAATGTCTTGAGATTAAACGCGACGACGTGGTACTTGTCCGCCTGAGCGATTTGATCGACCAAGCTCCAGCCTTCGTCGTCATGGCCAGTCCGCAATAGATCCTGAGCCAACTGGAATTTAGCTGGCAGGTAATCGGGTGCCAAGCGGAGCGAGCGCCGCTGATATCGCACCGATTCCTCAAAGCGGTAATGCTTTGACAGCGTTTGGCCGATCAGGTAATCGACCTCGGGATTGGTGTGCCATGTGATCAAGGCGCGATGACGACACTCCCCCTCGCGTTGATAGTTGCCCAGCAGGTGCGCGATAGCGGCGCGTTGGCTCCACGCCCGCGGGTGCGAGGGATTGACTTGTAAGGCTTGCACGATGTGCTGTTCGGCTGCATCGTAGTTCTCGGCATCGAGCAACTCCTGCGATTGCATGAGCAGCGCATCGACGTGGCGTGGATCGATGTCCAAGGCAGCTTGCAATGCTTGAGTCGCCTGCTGAGAGTCGGACGCCGCCCAAGCCCGCGCTAGCAACACGTGCAAGTGAGGATCTTCGGGGCGCAGTTCGATAGCCGCCGTGAGCGATTTGACGGCTTCCTGGTAATCGGCTTTGTCGAGTGCCAGTTCTGCAATTGCGGTATGTGCGTCGACGAATGCAGGATCGACCGTGAGAGCTCGATCATAGAATTCTCGCAGCACTACTCGTGGGTCCTCGCCCTGGCTGAGCAGATAACGGCCGATTGCCAGCAGGTTATTGCGATCAGAAAACCGCCACGGAGCCGCCTCAACTAGCTGTGGAATCTCGTCCAGCAGGCGTTTCGCGCGCGGCTCATCTCCTGAAAAGCGATAGGCCTCTACAGCCAGCATTCGCAGCGGCAGGCTATTGGAAAACCGCTCGGCGACTTTCTCGTAGACCTCAACCGCCTGGGCATAGCGTCCGGTCGCCAGTAAACACTCGATCCACTGGCGAGACCAAATCTCATTCCATATTCCGCGTTCGACCTCACTACGGGCTAGCTCGATACAGCTTTCGAAGTCTCCACGATAGAAAGCGGATCGGGCTTGGGCGAAATCAGCCGCGCGTGCCGGGGCGGTACTTAGAATTAGCCACAGTCCCAGTAGGCTTATCAGGCTGAGGAGCTGAACCCTGGGGGAATGGGCCCTGCGTGAATTGGTGTGAGCGTACCAAGCCATGGGATCCTACTTTGAACGAGCAGGTAAGAGCTCGCGGCCAGGCTACTTGCGCCCGCCGCCGCACTACCACAGCATACCAAGTCTCCAGCGGTGGCGCACGCCTAAGATAGAATTAACCCATCAACTGAGAAATGGTTTCGCTGGGGAACTGGGGCGGTTGGATGGCGGGAGCTAGCTGGGGACGTGAAAAGGATGTGAGGAAACGGGCACTCCTGCCTTTTTATACCCCACAAGTCATTCCCTGCCCACGCGAATCGTACCC
>CAKQNH010000574.1 GCA_934255105.1 uncultured Pirellulaceae bacterium | reverse complement strand
GGCCCGTCGCGGCCCGTAGCTACAGTCGCCAGACTGTGACCCGCAGCCACCCTCGCCAGACTGTGACCCGCAGCCACCCTCGCCAGACTTCAGGCCGTAGCCGCACTCGCCACCTGCCTCTCGGCAATTTGCTCAGGCACGATCCAATCCCCACACACGATGTGAGTATCGTCGAGCGTTCCTGGACGAAACCAACTCGACGGAGCGTAGACTACCTTCCCTGCACGGCGATTCAGCCACGCCGCCCACCAGCTAAACGTGCTGTTAGCGATCACGTTGCAGGCCGCCAGTTGCATGAGCGCCAAGTCCTCGAAGCCGGTCTCCGCAGTATTGTGGTCCACATACACCACTGGCCACGGCATATCGAACTGCGTCTTACACCACTGGCTGTCATTCGAGAACACGTACACCACCGGCTGATCTCGCTCAGCGGCCCAGTCAAAGATGGCTCGGCGATAGTAGTCCATGTTCAACTGCTGGACGCCGGAGTGGCTCAGATAATCACCGCGTCGCACATGCACCGCGATACTCTCCGTCGACTCAATCTCTGCCGCCACGCGCTGGCTGGCCGCCGACAGTGGCTCGCGCAGTTGGAATTGCCGGCGCAGTTCGGCCTGCATGCCCGGAAAGAATTTTTCGCTCTGCCAGTAGCCGACTAAATACCGCTGGCCGGTGATGTGCAGATGCTGTGGGTTGAAGCCAAACACCGATTCTTTATGCCGACGGAACGCGGTCGGCCGCAGCCACTGCGACCACGGCAGCCGCTGACTATCGATCGCGCGATATTTGCGCGGGATACTTGCCAGTTCGTGCGGAGTTGCCTCGCCTGCTTCGATAGCGAACCGATCGAGCTGATATCCATGGGCGGGTGCTGCGAGGTACGAGCGCAGATCGAGTCGCAGTTCGGTATTGAGTCGCCGAGCAATGTAAGCGCCATAGGCGTACTGGAACATCTGATTGCCCAGCCCACCATCGATGCGCGCGATAATCATATTTACAACCAGCTAGAAACGCTCAAACTCACGAACCCCGAATTCCTCCCTGACCAATCCCCAAGCCTACCCAATTCCCGCCCTCTAACACAAGGGCATTCAGTGTGGCCCGACGCTCCGCGTCGGTCCCCCTTCTCCTCCTCCTTCTCCTCCTCCCCAACTTCACATCACTTCTCCTCCTCCTCCTCCCCTGCTCTCTCCTCCTCTGCTCCCTCCCCTGCTCTCTCCTCCTCTGCTCCCTCCACTGATCTCTCCTCCTGTGCTTCTGCCCCAGCCGCATCTGCTGCAGGCAGCCCCAGCTTATACGCCGCCGCTTGAGCCTGGCGACTGAAGTCGATCGACTCGCCCAAGATTCGCGCCGCCTCCTGGTCCGCATGGAACCCCTTGGAGTTTTCGCTGCTGATGTAATCCAATCGCCACATAGCCTTGCGCTGCAGTTCGCGAATGGGTCGCAACTGTTCCTCGCTCGCCCCACTGGCTTGAACCGAGACGATCGCGTCGAGCATATCGGTCATGGCTACCGCGGCGCGATCCATTAGCGCTCGCGTGCGATCCTGAATGACTTCGACGCGTGCCTTGAGCTCTGCTTCGGGAACGTTATGGCAAGTCTGGCAAGCACGGTTAACGTTGAGCATCGGGCTCCGCACCCAGTGGCTGCTGACCTTCATAGCGCCTTGCTTTTCGTACGGCATGTGGCAGTCCGCACAGCTCACTCCAGCGCGCGCGTGAATGCCTTGGCTCCACAGCTCGAACTCAGGATGCTGGGCCTTAAAGAGTTTAGTACCTGTTTCAGCGTGCACATAATCGTAGAACGCTTCACCCTCATCAGGAAACTTGGTTTCCTCCCACTCCTTTTCTGAATCCTCTACTTTGAGCCCGTTGGCCCAGGGGAAGGTTAGCGTCATCTTAGGGGCGCAGTAGTATTCGACGTGGCACTGCCCGCACACAAACGAGCGCATCTCCTGGCGAGTAGCGTGTAGATTGGGATCGTAGTCGGTAGAGCTCCTGGAATCTCGCCACTTTTGAATGCTCGGCAGATGTGGAACGGGATCGTCGCTGGCCGCCAACTTGGCAATACCTTCGATAAACCCAGGCCGAGTCACGCGAATCCTCATCGTCTCAGGCTCGTGGCAATCGATGCAGGACACCGGATGCGCTTCGCCCAGATGCGGATCGGCGTGCGCGTTATCAGGGCTGTCATCAGCGCTGTCGACACGCGCGGCCTGGGTCTGCAGCATGCGATCGGGCGTTTTAAGCAATTCCGCATAGACCTCTTCAAAGGGTTGGCGGCTGACTGCCTTGAAGCCCGCCATGACTGCCTCTTGATTGAACTGCTCTCCCAGCTTCTCCGCAGAAGCCGTTTGGCCCAGCGCCTCGAGTCCGATGCGGCGGTACGTTGGAATGATCGACGCGTGGCAGTGCAGACAGGCGCCGCCTTGCTTGAAGTCCGACACGCGCTTCGTCGCCATCTGGTCCTGGAGCATGTAAGCGTGTCCACGCGCTTCACGATAATCGACGCTGAAGGCATACCCCGCGTACAGGCGTTTGAGCCACGGCGCCGACTCCAGTTTGCTCGGCGGTAAGGCTTGGCTTCCTCCATGTTCCGTGCGGTCGGTATCCGCCGTCCGCAGGTAGCTCTCATACTGCGCCGGAAAGTTCAAGCCCCAGGGCGCAGGATCGGAACTGACTTCATTCACCTCCGCCAGGCGCACGAACGGCGAACGGGCTTCCTGCTTGCGTTCAAAAATGTTGACCAGCAGGGCGATAACGCCAAACGTCGAACCAGCTGCGATCGCCGTCAGAAGCACCAACCAACCAAAGCCGAATTTGCGTTGTTCTGCCATCATAGCCACCAAGTTAACAAGTAAGAATTCGAAAGCGTGAAAAGACTTAGTCGACGAGCGACTGGTCAGCCAACAACCGCCCCTTAGCGCAGTGCATGCCCAACATCTTTGTGGCAATGCACGCAGGACAGCATGTCTGTCGTGCCTGCCAACGGCAGCATCGCGTGCACCACGTCCTGGTGGCAATGAATGCATGAACCCTGCGCGACGCGCGCGTTGCGTGGCTTGATGCGAATCGGATCGTGATAATTCTGGAGCGTAAATGCCAGCGAATGGAAGAAGCCGTTATCCGCCTTGGTGATATATTTACCGAGGAAGTTGTGAGGCAAATGACAGTCGTTGCACACCGCCACATGATGGTGACTGCTATGCTGCCACGAGTCCATATGGCCCTGCATCACGTGGCAATTGATGCACGTCTCCGGGTCGTTGCTCAGGTAACTGGCACCCTTGCCATAGCCAAAGGTAAAAGTCGCCGCCCCCGCCAACATCCCCAGCAGCATAGCAAACACCACCGCCGCCACGCCGTAAATTTTCAATTGGCCCGCGCGTCTGAGTCTAGCGCCGCGCATCCGATTCGGCCTGTCTGCTGCTACCGACTCAGACGCATCCGCCCCGCGCGACCGGTCGCTATCGCCAATGCTTTCATTCGTCATGCAGAGCTCCTAATGGAGACTTGTATCGACACCGCCGCCGCTTCAATCCACGGTCACTGCTACAAACCGCCCACAATACTTCGAACGCACCCCGCAACTTCATCACTAAGTCGCCAATGGCTACCTGCAAATGCCAGACCGCTATCTCCAGCATCCGCTCGCTTGGTCACCCGCGCTCACCCCTGCCCCTTGGAGATCGCACAGCTCTAAGTACCCATGCGCATCGAAGCACAGTCGGCGAGCGGTCCGGTCACACATTGGCCGTCAGTAGCCGGCAAGGCGTGATGTGTGATGTGTTCGTTTTTGGTGCACATTTCCCTTGCAGCGTACTTTATTGCTACCCCCGGCCCCTTATAATACGACGACTTCGGGGTGTGGCTCAGCCTGGTAGAGCGCTGCGTTCGGGACGCAGAAGTCGTGAGTTCAAATCTCGCCACCCCGACTTTGTTCAATATTTTCAATAATTTGCAGGGTGTCGAACGGCTTACGCATTGTCACGTAAAGACTTGTG
>CAKQNH010000573.1 GCA_934255105.1 uncultured Pirellulaceae bacterium | reverse complement strand
CACGACGAGCAATGATCGGCGGAGCGATCAACGACTATGTTCACCGAGAGCAATGATCGGCGGAGCGATCAACGACTGTGGCGACCAACGACTCTAGTCTGAACGGCTACCCGGTTTTAAGCTAAACTAATGACAGGCCACGCTCTTACTTTCTCTGGGACTTTCAATTCATGCAAACAACCAATTTCCTACCTGGCATGAACCCGTTTCTACAGGCCCGCTGGCCCGACGCCCATACGCGATTGATCGCCTATATCGGAGATGCGCTCAACGAGCGGCTGCCGAGCGACCTAGCGGTGATTGCCGAGGAATCGATTTCCATCGACTGCGAAGCGGAGGCGGATGTTCGAATGCGGGCCGATGTGGCGGTTGTCGAGCAGCCCAGTATTCGTTTCCCCGAATCGGTCGCCAGCCTGGACGATACGTCGACAATTGCACTCGCCCAGCCCGAAACGATTCGCATTTCACCGACGCAGCGCTGGTTGGAAATACGCGACATTGACAATAGCTTGGTCACCGTGATCGAAGTGCTCAGCCCCAGTAACAAGACGCCCGTTGCGTCGACAAGTTTGGCTCGGCGCCACGAGCAACTCATTCGAGGTGGTGTCAACGTTGTCGAGATCGATCTCATTCGTGGCGGTGCGCGAACTCTCCCTGAACTGCTCAGTGCCGAACTGAAGGAGACCGGTTCGCAAACGATGTATCTAATCATCGTCGGGAAAGCTCACTGTCCTGGCGAGCGGCACGTCTACTACTGTCCGCTGCGTGAGCGTTTGCCTGCGTTTGCCATCCCGCTGCGGGCGACAGACAATCCAGTCCCCTTGGATTTGCAACCGCTCATCGACCGTTGTTATCAAACCGGTCGCTATTGGCAAGTGAGCCAGCGTTCACTGCCTCCTCCTGCGTTACATGCGGACGAGCAAGCTTGGGTCGATCAACAGCGCACGGCCGCAGGTTTGATCGATGCTAGCGGCCTCGGCTGAATCCATTCATCCTCCCATCGTCGGATGCCCGGACTGCCCGCAGATTTTAAAACGATGCCGACTCGGGCGACACGTGGATTAAGATATAATTCCCGGAACCAAAGCCGCCAACTCAGCTTAACTTCCCTTCGCGTAGGGACGAAACCACTGGCAAATCGAGACCCTCTTATGTTGAATAGATTGCTATGCGTTGGGATGGTGCTTGCCGCCCTGCATCCATCGATGATCGTTGCTCAGGATGCGGCTGTCCGCTGGTGGGAACCGTATGCGGGCGCAGCAGCCTCTGGGCCAGATGTGTTGGGGCTGTGGAAATTTGACGGTGACGAAACAACTTTCACGCAGGACTCCTCGTCGCACAAGCACAATGGCATGCTTAAAGGTGCCAAACAGAGTCCACAGGGGCGGTTCGGCCAGTGCCTGGAAAGCGCCGCCGGCTACCCGGTCACAGACACAAGCCATGCAGTGCATGTCTCGCGTTCAGCCAGTTTGTCACCGGCCGCTGCGTTCACCGTGGAGATGTGGATCCGTGCGAAAGATGTCGCCGAATTCCCGAACAATTATGGGCCGGTGCTGATGGACATGAAATATGTGTCCGGAAACCACACCGGCTTCATGCTGACTCTGACTCCTGCCAGCTCGACCGGCACACGGGGATTGGTCTTGGAAATGGGAACCGGAACGACATCATCCCATTGGTATTCTTTGCCGTTTCAGATGGAAGCGGAAGCATGGCACCATGTGGCCTTCACTTACGATGGCGCGGGGACTGCCGAGTTCTTTGTCGACGGCGGCGAAGCTGGGCGCACGACGAAACCCGCTGCCGGTGCCATGGCGGCCCCCGTGCAGAATTTGTCCATCGGCGACCGGATCGGCTCGCTGTACCGAGGCTTTCCCGGATATATTGATGAAGTGCGGATCACGAACGGTGTGCGGGAGTTCCGCCCCATCAAGTTTATTCCCGAAATGGACCGCTTTGTCTTTCGCCGCATGGCGAAGGGCGCTGTCCTGACGGCGCAACTGTTCAACCAAACCGGTGAAGTCCTTTCGAGTGCAAACGTCTCGGTGCGAATGCCGGACGGATCGATACAACCCATCTCCATTCCGAATTTGGCTGCGGGCGATTCGCATGCGATACGAGTCGACGTGGACACGTCGCTGAAACCTGGCGAGTACTCCGTCGAACTGTCGGTGACTCTTCCCAAATGGGGCAACAGCGATCAGGGATATCAATCCGTGACTCGGATTCCGCTGGTGATTGTCCAGCGCCCCGTACCCGACCAAATGCCAGTTGTCATGTGGGGCGTCGGCGGAACCGAGGGAGTCATCAAGGAAATTCCGCGATTGAAACAGATCGGCTTTACGCACTGCCTTGGACTGCGCTACGACTTCCAGAAGATCTGGGATGATGGGGCCGATGCATTGCCCGATTCCGCCGAGAACATCCGCGCGGGGCGCGAGATGCTTAATAGTGCATTGGAAAACGACCTGCAAATTGTGTCATCGCTTTCGCCGGGTAGTTGGTTGCGGAAAGCCGAAGTGGGAAAGCCATTCCATCGCGTGGATCGTAGCGGTCAGCATTATAAAAGTGACGATATCAACGGGCTGTTTCCACAAGTGCAAGATTTCGTTTTCAACACCGGTGCCGCCATGAGCCGCGCCTATGGTGATCACCCGGCGCTCGACGCCGCACTATTGCACACCGAAGTTCGCGGCGAATCGCAGGTCTCGTTTCTGCCCATCGACAAAGATGCCTATCGGCAGGCGACCGGCGAGGAAATCCCGGACGAAGTTACAATCAAGAATGGAGTGCAGTGGGAGAAGATCGCTGATTTCCCTAAGGACCGAGTGCTTGCCGATGACAACCCAATTCTGAAGTATCTGAAATGGTTTTGGCAAGAAGGTGACGGTTGGAACGGATTGGATTCTCGTTTGAACGACGGGTTAAAGCAGAATGCGCACGAAGGCTTTTGGACGTTCTACGATCCGGCCGTCAGGCAGCCCAGCATCCGCGGCAGCGGCGGTAATGTCGACGTGCTGTCGCACTGGACGTACAGCTACCCCGACCCAGTGCGCATCGGATTGTGTACCGACGAACTCCTAGAGATGGCCCGGGCGAGCGGCCGCCAGCAGGACGTAATGAAGATGACGCAACTGATCTGGTATCGCTCGCAGACGGCACCCAAGACAGCGAATGCGGAAACGCAAGCCTCCCCCTGGGTCGATCAGGATCCCGACGCAGACTATATCACGATTGCTCCTATGCACCTCCGCGAGGCGTTCTGGTGGAAACTGTCTCGGCCCATCAAAGGCATTATGTATCATGGCTGGCAGTCGCTCGTCGAAACCGACTCACCAAGTGGCTATCGCTACACGAATCCGAACGCGCAGCACGAACTGCAACGCTTGATTCACGACGTGGTTCAACCCCTGGGCCCAACACTTATGCACATCCCCGACGCTCCTTCGGATGTTGCGTTTTTGGAGAGCTTCACTTCGCAGATGTTTGCGCGTCGCGGAACGTACGGTTGGAACCAGAGTTGGGCTGGCGATATGTATCACGTGTTGATGTACGCGCAGTTGCAACCGCGAGTCCTGTATGAAGAGTCGTTGCTCGCGGGAGGCTTGAAAGATGCAAAAATTCTGGTCATGGCTGATTGCGACGTGCTCACGGAGTCCGTCGTCGCGGCGGTGCAGGCCTTCCAGAAGACGGGCGGGATCGTCGTGGGAGACGCGGAATTGTGTCCGGCGATCCGGCCCGACGTGCTCGTGCCGCGTTACCGCCGGACCGGGGCCGCCAAGGAGGACTTCGACGCCTTGGCCGTCTTGGCCGAGGCCCTGCGGAACGATCTCTCCGCCGCGGGCTACCAATGGGCACTGGCTTCGGAAAATCCCGACGTCCTGACACGCCGCCGCACCGCCGGATCGGCCGACTACCTCTTCGCCATCAACGACCGGCGGGAGCCCGGCAGCTACGTCGGCGGCTACGGACTGGTGATGGAGGATGGCCTGCCCTCCGACACCGTGC
>CAKQNH010000572.1 GCA_934255105.1 uncultured Pirellulaceae bacterium | reverse complement strand
CTTGCTGGGTGCCGTGGCACTGATTTGGTACCTGTCTAATCAGCGCTACCAGCATACGCGAATTGCCTGGTTGTTTACCGCGTCGCGGAGCAATACTAGCGAACCTGAACAAGCCTACACTTGGCCACCTTTGCGTTTTGGCTCTGAGTCGCTGGCACCCCTACTTGCCCAAAGCTCTCCACAGTTCGAAGTTGTATCGCTGACCGACAATTTTGATGACGCTTCCAACTTAGTGGAGGCTATCGACGAGCAGATACACCAACTGCAACGCAACGATGCCCTAATCTTGTGGATCCGTGCCAAAGGAGCTTCGCTGGGGGGCAAAGCCTATCTGCTCAGTGGCAATTATCACCTGCCGCAGTCAACAGAAAAGCTCTCCGATCCTCAGGGGGCTGTCCCTTTCAAAACCATTGTCGAGGCTGTCAGTAAATGGTCGGGGCCGTCGATCATTTTGCTCGACTGGGGTAATCAACTGTGCGATCCTCGATCGGGCGTGTGGGCGAATCAATTCCTGCACTGGGCCATGGTCGACATTGCAGCCGCTCCACCGCAGGTCCATTGTTTGGTATCCCATCAGTCCGACCAGATTTCGCTGGACTCACTCGCCAGCCATCAAACCTTGTTTGGCCGCGCTTGCGCTGAAGCTCTGGTAGGGACGCGACGCACACCTGCCGGGTTTTTATCAGAGGTTCGCGCCGACAGAAAATTGTTAGTCGGCGACCTGGCCGAATATGTGATTCGCCGCGTCTGGACTGATTCGAACGGGACTCAGGAACCTTGGCTAGCAAAGGGGCAGGTTGGTTGGCTTGAGGCTCAGCGCAAGAGTTGGCAAGCCCTCACCACCAGCCCATTGATGCAGCAGAGTCCGCAAGGCCAGCCGCTCGGTTGGGCTGCTACTGAGCCAGTGCATCCACCGGGCGAATCTGCTGCGGAAGCCCCTGCCGGAGCGGACCAGACCTCTGTTCAGCCCCCCGTGGCGCTCACCAGCGACAATTGGCCCACCGGCGGGCTATGGGAGGCTCTCGATCCGTGGCGCGCGCCGGTGGAGTCACTGGGGGGATGGTCGCTCGCCTCATTGGCACCGCTGACCGCGCGACGAATGGCAACTATGATCCTCGGACTGGAGCAGCGTGCTTTGGCCGGCGACGACTTTGGCGGCGAAGCTAGCGGTGCAGACCTCCGTGCACGCATCGAAACCTTGAAGGCCAATCTACAAAGTGAGGCGATCGCAGTCGATCGTGCGGCGCGAGTTGGGCCCTTTTCGGTCGTATTCAGCAGCCCGCCAATTAACGTTTCTGCCGCCGAAATAGCGCATTGGCAGAATCGCATCCGAACGGTAGCTGCCTATCGGAACCTGGCGCTGATGCTGAGCGATTCGGTTTCGCTTTCCGACAATGTTTCCCAGCTCGAAGAGAGCTCGGGAGAACTGAGACAGGCGACGGGGCGAGGTATCGTTGCGGCTAAGACATTTTTGCAGAGCGTCGCTACTGCCACCGGGGACACCGTTGATAAC
Source organism: uncultured Pirellulaceae bacterium (assembly GCA_934255105.1). Taxonomy (GTDB): domain Bacteria; phylum Planctomycetota; class Planctomycetia; order Pirellulales; family Pirellulaceae; genus Aureliella. The sequence goes on along the minus strand of CAKQNH010000572.1, from coordinate 2,505 downwards.
TTGGCTCGCAATGAAGCCGAGGCGCTGACGCGTGATCTACAGAAGTGCAAGGAAGACATCGATTTCCAAGTTGCCCGGTTAGTGGATCAAGCTGCACGCGACCCTCAGCGAGAGAAACCGTTGGCGGAACTTTTGTCGCGTTACGTCTGGCTAAATCATGCGCAGCGCAGTGCGCTGCTGCTGTCCATGCTGTCGGCGCCTGCTGCGGATGCCGATGCCACTTGGCCCAGCATGGATTTAGCTCTGCTGCAGGTCAAACCGCCACAGCTCAAGCAGGTTTCGCCACCGCAATTCGTGGACTTGGTCGCAGCGGCATTGCCGCACCTAGCCGCCGACTCCGCGCCGGCCAGTACTCCCGAGGGCCTAGTCTCCGCGTTGACCCAAGCGGCTCAGTTGGTGCAAGAATCCCCACACGTCAGCGAAGCCCAGTGGCTGATCGTCGACGGTCGGGACCTCTGTCTAAAAGAAAGCGGTTGGCCGGCCGCGATCCAGCAGCCACCTCTTCCATCGACACCGCAGCCTTTACCGGTGTGGCGCATGGCCTGGGAAAACGCTGTGGGCGGCCAGTTCAAAAACAACCGCTTCGAACTCGCCAGCACCAGCCAACCAGCCAGCTTGGATTTAATACTAACGCGCATTGGCGCTGCGGAAAACGTCGACTCCATTGAGATTCGACTGACCGGATTGGAAGGGCGCATCGGCGGCGAAGATACACCTTGGCAGCGTGGTTTGCTGCAACTCGACCAATCGGCTCTACTGCGCGTGATCGATCTGAAGGCTGATGCGCAGCGTCTGCCCATCCAGATCAGATCGCTCAGCAATGATCCGGAAATTAAACGCGCGCTCGAGGTGCGCGTGCGTGCCGGGGCGACTTCGCCCCCAGAGCAACTATTAGCCTGTCAACTGCCGGTGGCTACGCCGGTTGCCGTAGTCGTCCAACAGCGCGTTTGTCGCGACGGCCAAACCAGTTGGGAAAACTGCCAGCAATTCGGAACGCTGTTTACACTCCAGCCCTTTGCTGGCCGCCAGACAGAGTTCCGACTGCTGATGAACAACCAGGACAGCCAACCTAGAACTGCCACAGTGGAACTCTATCGATTGAATTCTCGAGCGGCGACCAACGCCAAGGGACGCATCAGTGAAACTGGCCACGAGGTGCCACTGGAACTGGAGAACCAAGATTTGCGGAGCTTCGCATCCCTCGCGCGTTCGAAACCGATCACGCTTCAGGCCGCTCAGAGCGATGTGGAAGTCGACCTGTCCGCAGCCCCCTCGGCCCCCGGCAAGGCCGCTGCGGGGGGCGATGCGCCTGTTGCTGCGGCGGAAGCCGCAAGCTCACCCAGCGACATCTCATGGGGCATGCTGGCGGTGGTGCGTCTGGAATCCGAACCCAGCCAGAGCTGGCGCACGTGGCTGGAATTCAAGCCAGTGCCCGCGGATGATTTTCTATCGACCTCGTCCCGCGCTAGTGCCGATGGCCACACGATCGATTTGGAGATCGATTTGAAAGATGAGAACCATAATGGCACTCCCGACTGGACGCCCACGGACTTCGACGAAAAACGCCCAATTTTGGTCGAGTGCGTGATCGGAAGCGGGGTCGATGTGCGCCAGGCAACGTTTCCCACTCCTCAGCAAACCATGAGCAAAGATAAGCCGCGGCTACTTTTCAGCATTAGTTCCGAGAGCAAGATTGAAAGCGAAGTCGAATTGCAAGTCAACGTCGACGGCAGCCAGCGAGCTCTTTTCGAATTCGTCGGCGTCGGAGGCAGGGCCGCTCGAAGAGAACCTCCCGATCGGCTTTGGCTACGCTCGGTCGGAATCAAAGACGGACTGAACTATATCAGCGACTTTAAACGCAACTTGGGGGAAAAGGAACGCTTGTTGGATGCATATGGTGCCATGTTCCGCCGGCCGGTCCCAGGTTCTATCGACATCGTGCTGGCTGTCGATGCTCAGTCGCGGCGCGTGATCGGGGCGCCGCCTATCAAAGTCAACTTCCAATTGACGGGAGCGACCTGGCAGCACTCGTTCGGTGAATTCTACGGAGCCCGCGATCTCCAAGCAACTCTAGTGGATAGGCCGGACAACGTCTTTCGTGTGGCTTGTCAACTGACAGACTGGAAGTTTGAATTTGATCCCCGGTCGCTGGGGGACACGGTTGCCAACTTTCGTGGTTCAGCAGGTGCTAGCGGCGAGCGTACTCTAGCCAAACTGGTTCTAGACGGACTTGGCCCTACTCTCGTTCAGTCGGTTCCAGCTCAGGAAATTGTCCAGGGGAACAATGGCCAGTTGAGTTTTGAAGTGGACGAGCGCCTTCCCATTGGCACCTGCAAAATCTTGATTGGGCCCGCCGGCAAGCCGGCACAAGCCGCCCCCTTGATCGAACAGCTATCAGCCAGGGACTTCGATCCGATTCCGAACGGGTGGCACCTGCGTTCTCAAACCTTGCCTGTTCAGGAGTTTCCGCCGGGCCGGTATGACCTGAGCGTACAAATTGAAGAC
>CAKQNH010000571.1 GCA_934255105.1 uncultured Pirellulaceae bacterium | reverse complement strand
GCTAGGGAGAGTATGATTGTAAGCGACCAAGGAGTAAGCTTGAGCCATGTGTCGCCCTCCAGGCTTGCCGCTGAAACCCGATGGCTCACGCCACCGGCAGAGATGTTTCGCCCTCTGGGCTAAGAGACGAATCCGCCAATAAATTGGAGCTTAGAACGTGAACACAAGGCTACCTTTTCCTAGAGCGTGGACAATCACAGCGCTGCTGCTCGTGCTACCATCGCTGAGCCATGGCGATGGACCGGCAGACAACCAGCCCACCAAGATCCGGCAAGTGCCTCCACCTGGTATCGAGCTCCCTAGCGATGTGCGGAAAGAATTGCTGGCTGGAGTGGAACAGCAAGACAAACGGCTCCTGGAGCTGGCCCACCCCGATTTGTCCTCTGCCGAACAGCGCAAACGAGAACTTTGCGAAGTGCTGTCGCGCGGCGTGCGCATGACCGTGGCCACCGATATGTTCTACAACAAAGACGAAATCCAATCGGCCCGCGAGCTGCTGAAGCTTGGAGCTGAGCGACTCGAGCAATTGGACGCCGGGGCTTCGGAATTTGAATTGCTCGGTGCTAGGCTGCCGCATGGAGAAAGTCATCTGACCCAGCCGCTACCGGTAGTGGGTGGCTATCGCTCGCGCATCGACAACTCCGTCCAGCCCTACGGCTTGGTGATTCCTACTGGTTGGACTCCGGCTTCCAAAGAGCCCATGCGCATGGACGTATGGCTACACGGTCGCGGCGAGAAGGTAAGCGAAGTTGCCTTTTTGCGGCAGCGCATGCGGCAGCTCGGCGAATTCACCCCGGACAAGACGCTTGTGCTGCATCCCTACGGTCGCTATTGCAACGCGTTCAAATTCGCGGGGGAAATCGACGTCATCGAAGCTATCGAGCACGTCAAGCAGATGTTTCCCATCGACGAAGGCCGCATCACCATTCGTGGCTTTTCTATGGGCGGGGCCGGTTGTTGGCAATTGGCCGTGCACTACCCCAATCTGTGGGCGGCCGCCAGCCCCGGGGCGGGCTTCAGTGAGACCACTGAATTCCTGCGGCTCTTTCAACGCGAGGTGATCCACCCCAGCGATTTTCAGCAACGCCTGCTGCACTGGTACGATTGTCCCGACTGGACCAATAACGACCGGCAAAAGCAAGCTGCAGATGTCATGGAAGCAGCCTTTGCAGCTCGCGGTATGAAATTGCCACACATCATTGGCCCCGATACGGAGCACAAAATCCACGCTGATTCGAAAATCGAAATTGAACGGTTCCTACACGATGCCTTGAAGGAAGCTAAGCCGCGCGTGCCGCGCACAGTCGACTTGACGACCTTCATGCTGCGCTACCATGAACTGGGCTGGTTGTCGATCGAGGGGCTGGAGGAACATTGGCTGGAGTCGCGTGTGCAGGGGGAATGGTTCGAAGCCGATGACCGCATCGAACTCACCACAAAACGAGTCACACACCTCAAGCTACAGTTCCCTGTGGCTGAGCAGGATGGCGACAAGTCGACTGGCGAAGCCGCCCCGCAGGGGCGCACTGCCGAACGAAAAACTAGCAAGCTGAAAATTGCCGAACTAAACATTGATGGACAAGTATTGCAAGTGGCCCAGGATTGGCGCGATCCGCGTACGCCTTTGCGGCTGATCAAAGATGCGCAAGGCACATGGGCCGTCGATCGATCTTCCGAGTTCGAAGCAGCTACTGCCTTGCGCAAGCGTCCGGGACTACAAGGGCCAATCGACGACGCGTTCATGGACGCGTTTAACATGATGCCGAGTTCGCCGCCACAATCTCAGACAGGAAGCGATGCGGCACAGGTGCCAGTCGATGAGTGGGCCGATGCTGAGTTCCGCCATGCGGCGCAGGAATGGCAGCGGCAATTCCGTGGCGATCCGCCAGTGGGGGATTTAGCCTCCGGCGCACCACTGAGTCCTCAGCAGAATATGGTTTTGTTTGGTAGGCCGAGCACCAACAAGGTGTTGGCTATGTTGCTGGACAAGCTGCCGATCGAGTGGGATGACGAGACGTTGGTGGTGAATGGCAAAAGCTATTCTGCCAAGACGCATGTGTTGGTAATGATCTACCCCAACCCGCTGGAACCGCGCCGCTATTTGGTACTCAATAGTGGCGTAACTTATCGCGAGTATGCGCAATTGAACAACGCGCGTCAGGTCCCCATGCTTCCCGACTGGGCTGTGGTAGATGTTCGAGAAGGTGCCACTGGCGAACTGCCTGGAAAGATTGTCGATGCGGGCTTCTTCGACGAGCACTGGCAGTTTAAGTAGCGGAAGTCGCCAAGACTTTGGATCGTTAGGGAACAATGCTTAGCGGCTAAGCCTAGACTGCTAGAAATCCGGGGTTGACTGACGATTTGAACCCATTTCACGCGCACATTTAAGTTCCGCAAAACTGGTTTCCATTTCTACTGGATTGAGAGTTTCTCAGCGACTTCTTGATCTTAAACTCAAACTCAAACTTAAACTTAAACTTAAACTTAAACTTAAACTTAAACTTAAACTTAAACTCGAAGCGATATCCTGCAAAAGATTGTTTGAGTTTGGGAAGCCCCATAGTGCCGAGGGCACAAAACTTGCGCCAACGCAAATTGCATACAATCCCAAGTTTTTAGCAGTCCAGGCTAAGCCCCCCGCCCCCCTCTCCCCTCTCCCCGAGTACTATGCGAGGGGAGGAGTGTTTTTGGAGAAGCCATTGTTGTATTAGAAGGCGCTCATGCGGCCGCTTGAAAGAGAACTAAACGCACTTTGGCCAGCCGATCGCTGGTTGGGGACGCGCGTGCTTGTGGCCGTCAGTGGCGGCGCGGATAGCGTAGCGCTGCTGCGAGCTATGGTAAATCTGGCAGGCTCACATTCTGTAACAGTCGAGGGGCAGATCCAGGCGGCGCACTACAATCATGGCTGGCGCGGCGCTGCCAGCGACGGCGATGAGGAGTTTGTGCGCGAGCTGTGCCAGGATCTACAAGTTCCTCTGATCGTTGGTTGCAACTCAGGGGACTCCGCCCCCACGCCTGAGCGAGCCGGTATCGATGTGGATGTGAACGCTGCGGGTGATGCAAGCCGATCTAGCTCTGGCGGCGGGATTTATAACTCGCCGGTTGGACTGCCTGAAAAATTGCCCAACAGGACCGAAGCAGGTGCACGTGAACTGCGTTACGACTTTCTTGCGGAGGCCGCGTATCGATGTGCCGCCCGCTACGTACTGACGGCTCACACCGCGAACGATCGAGTGGAGACAATGCTCCATAACCTGTTTCGCGGAACAGGTCTATCTGGAGCTGTGGGGCCACCACTGACGCGTCCTTTTGGGGCGGAGCTGGTGTTGGTTCGGCCTCTGCTGAGTTGTTGGCGCGAACAGGTCGAAGCTTATCTGCAGGAGTTGGAACAGGACTTCCGACAGGATGCCAGCAATGCGGACATCGCCTTTCAGCGAAATTATCTCAGGCACAAATTATTACCTGACCTGCGCGAGCGGTTTGGAGCGAGTCTCGACCAGCGACTCTTGGATTTTTCGGAGCTGGCCGAGGAGGTGGTAACAGACCAACGAGAGTTGGCCGCGCAGTATCTGAGCCAGGCGGCGTTGTTGCGCGAGTCGGCTGTGGCTAGGTTCGAACTGCCCAGTAACCCAGAGGAGGAGGTGCTTTCCCTGCCCAGCCTGCAGAAGCTGGCCTGCACGTGGAGCGTAGTCCGTCAAGCTTTGGTTCGGTCGTGGCAGGAGCGGCAGTGGCCGCTACAGTCGATGTCGCGCCCGCAGTGGAACAAGCTGCGGTGGCTGATGAGCAGCCCGGAGGCTGGTGAAAGAGAAAACCTACCCGGCAATTTGGTAGCCGAACGAGTCGGAGAGTGGATCGTGATCACCAGCGCTCAATCAAGGTGCCAACGGAATATCACTAAACTCTGATTTGTAGACGAGCTCTTCTGATTTGTAGATGGGCTCTTTGGACTGCTGCGACTTGTCGTAGCTTTTGCGCAGAACATTGGAAAAGAGTGTGTGTGACGGGGTGAAAGAGTTCGAACCAACGAC
>CAKQNH010000570.1 GCA_934255105.1 uncultured Pirellulaceae bacterium | reverse complement strand
CCTCTGCAGTGTGAACTTCTCCCTAAGCAATTTGCATTGATCACTTCGAACGTGACTGCTTGAGGTTTTCCTTCGCGACTTCAAGCTCCATCTTTACGACTTCAAGCTCCATGTTCGCATTCTTCGCGAGCTCTGACATGTACTCTGCTAGCTCGTTTGCTTTTCCTGCTCTTAGTTTAGATTCCATTGCATGCATCCGTTGCTCGCGCGCAAGTACGGATTGGAGTTGGTGCCGTTGCCCCGACTCTTCAGCGCCGGCGTCGAGTACCTTGGCGATGTTCTGATGGTCCATCATTGCCAGCGCCTGACGCTCGGCTGGCGTCGTCTAGGGACGCTTTGAACTCACCCAAAAGTTTTTCGATTTCTACGCGTTGCTCTGGAGCGAGGGCAGTGAGGAAACTATCGAGCTGTGGGCCGGCAAGTTGCTGAGCCGCACGCAGTAATTCCTCGATGGATTGACGATTAGGCATAGTGGGCGTCACAGTATGGAACAGATGAGGGTTATTCAGCCTCGACTAGCATAACAAAACTGAAGCCATAGAACTTCAAAACTTCCTATCTGGTGCCTCCATTTACCCGAGATGTGCAGGGAAGGGGGCCTAACCACGGGACATCCGAGTCCCATGCAAGCTAGTACGCCCCAAGCCGGTTAGCGGTTCCGCCAGTATCCTACTTCGAGGTGCTGCTTGTTTGCTCCATTGGTAGTGATAGACAAGTTGTTTCCAGTTATTTCGACTGTTGCTCCGGTCCCAGCAACGTCGCGCGCTGCTTTGCGGCGGCTTGATGCTTGCTGTAGCCATCTTCAATTGTCGCCAGATCCGACTCGCCCAAACCGTTGACCCAGTCTTGCCAACCTTGCTGTTGCGCGGCCATCGCTTGAGTCCAGAGCACTATGTCCTCATCTTCCTGGCTTGCCGTTTTCTGCACATACTGCTGGAATTGTACGGTGGCCTTCTGCCAAGGGGCGAGCACCGCCGACTGGACTTGGCTCATAAACTCGTCGTTCATCAAGCCGCCCGCTGCGTACGACTCAAAGAGTGAACCAAACTGCCTCTCCAACCGCGCACGAAGCGACTCGGTGCGGGCCATGGCTTCAAAGTGCGACGTGTAGTCCTTCAGCGGAAGATCAAGCGAGGCGAGCATATCTTCCTCGACCTCTAGGTATTCGCCGTACTCGACAATGCTTCCCGTGCGGTAGTAAAGCTCCAAGTGTTTCCAGGACTCCTCCAAACCGTCAATATAGGTAGCCAGTCGCTTCTGGATAGCCAGCAGTTCCGGATTGGAAGGTTTCGCAGCAGACAACTCCGTTCGCAGTTGCTTCAGGGCTTGGATACCATGTTTGTCGAGCGAACGAGCGTAGTCGTCCCAGCTCGCGTTTTGTTTCGCGAGTTGAGCTCCCCGAGCTGCAATGTCCATTGCTATCTCGTCTACTCGCTGGCCAAATTGGTAAATGGTCCCGTCGACCGCAATCCACTGCGTCAGAGCTCCCCAGCCGAGATTCTTGACTTTGCGATCGGCCTTCAATGCGCCCCGGTCTACTTCGACGATATCTTCGCCGAAGTTGAAACACAGCTTTCCTTGTTCGATGGCACAAGCGGTGACATTGTCCCATCGCGTTCGCCAGCACAGATGTGAATTCGTGAACTCGATGGTCTCGGCATTCCCCGAAATTTTCGCTGGCCGTCGCCACTGAGCGAACATCGCGCACGACAGCCAAATCAATCCTGAAAAAATCACTAGCGCAATCCTTGTCGGTAGACCGATCGTAAGGAAGCTCAGCGCGACAAGCGGCAGGGTCAACGCTCCGATCAAGGTTGGGCGACGGCAACTCGCGATCACTTGAAAGGGGTTATCGCCTACCGTGTCGTTGCGATCCGCTTCGACTGCTTCCAACGCCATTGACATCTCCGCCTCCGCAATTGCTTAGTCCTTGAACGCTGACCAAAGCCTACTGTGGGAATGAGTTGTCACTCAAGACCGCCAGCGACTCACCTTCGAAGCTTCTCGAATCCGCACTAAGTGCATCGTCGCCCGGGCCACGCCCGCAATTTAATTTCGGTACCGTCAGTGGCTCGGCCCCGAGGTTGCTAAACTCGACGCTAATCGCGTCGTCGCCCGGTCCACGTCCACATGCCGTCGTGGGAACTTGCGTCGCATTCACTAGTGCGATCAGACTCAGATAGATAAAAGCTTTGAGAGTACAGAACATCATAGGCCTCCTGGTCGGTGTAAATTTGGGACTGGCCACTCAAACGCTGAGTGCCATAGCTCGTCAATGGAAGTCCATCTGTCACAACGACATTGATTTCAGTTTGTTTTCAAAAAACGCTAAAAGCAGATGAAACTGGCTTGCCGGCTTTGCCAGCCAACTCTTGCGTGGGCGTCCGCGTTGGAGTCTAGGCTTTAGCCGATCGTGGACGTCCGCGCTGGAGTCTAGGCTTTAGCCGATCGTGGACGTACGCGCTGGAGTCTAGGCTTTAGCCGATCGTGGACACCTGCCGCTGGAGTCTAGGCTTTAGCCGATCCCCGTACCTCACCAATCGCCTAAAGCCTAGACTCCGCCGGGGCAGCGTATGCATGCAATTTAGAACGCCACAGGTACTGGGATTGGCTGGGGGCCTGGCGATGGAAAGACGGGTCCGACCAGCGGATTGCCTTGGTTGTAGTAACCGTCCAAAAAGGTTCGAACAGTCACGTATCGCTGCACTCCAGGTGCACCCTGTCGAGCTCGTACGTTGTCCACTATGACGGTGATCTGTCCCTGATGGAACTGAACGGCCTCCTTTAAGCAGGCTTTTAGATCGGCGATGGTGCGCACGCGATGGCCATTGATCTGAAGTACTCGGTCACCAGGCTCTAGGCCTAGGCGTTGAGCGGGCGAATTCCACGTCGTACTGGTGACTTCGACTCCAGCGTAGGTGTCGATCGCCATCATTCCGATCTGCGGACCGTCGGTCACACATCCTTGCGGATTGCCATCGCCCACTTGGATTTGCGTTTGATTGCGGTCGGCGGTTGGCTCTTGAGCTCGTCCCACGCTGGCGCTCGTTGTCATTGCCAATAGCGCGAATGTACTGAGTTTGCGTAACATGTTTCGTTCCTTCCGAAGTTTGATTTAGCCCAACGCGTCACAGTGTCGCGTTCTCGACTACTAATCCCAGCGAGAGACAACTTCGTTTGGGGGCACGGAATTCTCAAAAAGTTTTAATAAGGTTTCCTGGGGTTGCGCTTGGCTCGCTGGGGCTCGCCAGCGCTCCACCCCAGGCTATCGAAATCCGCAGCTACGCTGCTCAAGGCAAGATGCAAGATGACGAATGGAACTATGAAGTTGCAGCGAGGCAAAAAAGGAAACTTGAGAATCTATTTGCGAACGACTCCTTTCCGTGGTCGGGCGGCACAAGAGACCGCAGTTGCCACCTTCGGTCATTGAACGACAGTCCCGTTTCTTGGAAATTGCAAATCTTCGTTTTCTTACGCCCCAACCCTGCGACATCTCTCGCTGGGATATTTAGAGAAAATTGCTGACGCGCGTGTCGCCAGCAACCACGCTTGGCCATTTGTTATGTAGCTCAAGCGATTTTGACCGTGAAGCACCCCTACTAACTGAGGAGAATGAGATGAGAATCAGATCCGTCCTGAATGGTTTCGCAGCGATGATTGCCTGCTGTGCGTTGGCAACGGCCACTCAAGCCCAATCGATCTGCTGGCAAGGTGGTCGTTGCGTCGTGCAACCAAACTTCAACAGTTTCGGCTCGCCCAGCTATCAGGCTTACTCGCCTGTTTTCGGGCAACCCACTTATCAACCCCAGTCGTTTGGCCCGTCATACCCAGGAGGCCAGTATTCTGCGGGCAGCTATGGGGTAGGTCCGAACCAATATCCGCCTCAGTTTGGCAGTCGAGACTCATACCCCGTGATGTCAAGTGCCCCACAGCTCGCAGGAGTCAACCAACAAACCGGTGGTTTGAACACGTCCAACCTGCAGGTCAACAATACCGCCTTCGACGACGGGCGGACCCAGAGCATGAACAACGGTACGT
>CAKQNH010000569.1 GCA_934255105.1 uncultured Pirellulaceae bacterium | reverse complement strand
GGCCGGATGTTGTTCGCCAAGGTCGACGACGCGGCCGTCCGCGCCGGGGCATAAACAAATCTGGACTGCCTGCGACTTGCCGTAGCTTTTGGCTGCTGCTAGGAGACAACTACAGCTTCGACGGTGAAAGGCTGTTCCGCAGGAATCTATTCCGCAGCCGAGCGGTCCTCGCTGCCGCTAGGCGTTGGCTCGCGCTATGTCGCGCCGTCGACCTTTTGCTGTGGCGGAGGCCCGCGTGAAAGCTACGACAAGTCGCAGCAGCCCGCGCGAGCCTCGACGTTGTTCACTTTACAGTGCCAACGTCAATTTCATCTGCTCTATAAAATTCTACAATGCCCGCAGGTACTTTATGGCGTTGCCGATCTCTTCGGTCGGTTGCTCGCTGTCTGGGCGGTCCACGATGTACCAGCCGGGGTAGTGTTCTTGTTCCAGTCGGCCCAGGATTTGAGGAAAATCGATCGAGCCGCGCCCCAGTGGAACGTCCATCCCACGCCGGCGTGCCAAGTCGCGAACGGCATCGCGGGCTGTGACCACCAGCGTCCGACTAGCGCACACCTCGATGGCGTCTGCGCTGTAGCAATCGCTGATCAACAGATTGGCCGGATTGAAGGCAATGCCAATCATCTGGTCCGCCAAGCTTTCAATCATCCCCACCAGACGCTCGACAGGCTCTGAACCCGTTTCGCAGGCGAGCATGGCCCCAACATGTTGTCCATAGCCCGCCAAGTCTCCTAGGCTGACTTGCAATTGATCGTAGGCAGGGTGGTCGACATCTTCGGGGATAAAGCCCACGGCATTGATCACAACGCTAGCGCCCAAGCTGTACGCAAATTGCATGGCCTGCTTGGTGGCGTCGATTCGGCGATCCAGATCCGCCAGCACGTCATATCCGCGCTGGGTGGGAAAGCGAACCGCTGCAACCCGCAAATTCAGATCATCCAGCATCTTGCGCAGTTGCCGCCGCCCGGTATCGGAAAGTTCCGAAGGACGAATCTCATTTCGCACGTCGATTTCTATACCTGTCGCTCCCAAACGCGAAGCAGTATGCAAAGCTTGCTTGAAGGGTTGCTTCAAACTACTTAGTCCAATTCCGATTTTTAGCTGTGGCACAATGAACCATCCCATCGTTAAATTTGTCGACCGCTGCGTTCGAGCCAGCGTGGCACGCTGTGCCGTCATTGTCGGCATAACGCTTGTCTTCGCCAGCCTAGGAGAGGCCAAAGACATCCGGGCTGAGCGAGTCTACAACTGGGATTTCCAACGCGACAACGATATCAATTTCGATTCTTTGCCCGACGGTTGGAAACGTCGACTCGACCGGGAACATCCCTCCTATATAGACATGCGCATCGTCCCTCGCTCCCCTGAGGCATCGCGCGTTGCCCTACAAGCTCAGGGTACGCTGGCGACCTGGATGCGCACCTGGGAAACCGGGCGTTGGCAGGGGAATTACATCGCAGAAACTATGCCACCTGTCCTGGCCCGCGTGCTCGATCGCACTGTACTAGACAACTGTTTGGAGATTTCCATGGATGGTGGTTCGGCCGAATTGGTGAGCCCCATCTTTCCGATGCAGCATCGATTCAGCTACGTGCTGCAAAGTGAGGCAAGCTGCACCGCCTTGGACGGACATACGATGTGGGTCGAGCTTCAATTGCTGGACGAATCGCAACGGGTGCTGCAAGTGCTGACTACCGACTCGCTAAAGGGGACGGAGGATTGGCAGCGGCTGTCCACAAAAATCGCCTCCTCGCCCAGCCCGGAACTGCAATTCGGGCGCATCCATATCCGGGTAGTGCCACACAGTTCGAGCATATTGGCGGGTCGGGCTCGCTTCGATTCGATCGGCATCTATCGCATGCCGCGACTGTCGCTGACCACCAAAATGCCCTTCTACGTTGCGCGGCCTGCCGAGGAATTCCAGGTGGACTGCATAGCCACGGGGATTCGCGAAGCGGACGAGAGCGTCCGCTTCGAACTGCGCGACCATCTGGACGAACTATTGCGGCAGGAGTCGGTGGCGCTAGATCGCTCCATGGCCACAAACTCGGGAGAGGGCTCGGGGGAAAAATCTGGCTCATCTGCGGAATTTGCCGATACGGGGCGGCAACCGCCAAGTGCACCACATTACGTCTCCTCACGCATCCATCGTCCCGCCTTCGATGGCCACGCAGTATGGACTCTCCAACTACCCGAACCGGGACTCTACCGAGTCAAAGTCGATCTGGGAATCGGCGGCGATCAGTCCCAAAACCGGGAAATTCTAATCGGTGTCATGCCCGAAGAACCAGTTGCGGCAGCCGGTCCCTTTGGATGGTCCCTGGCGGAGGTCGGCGATCGACTGAGCGCCAGCGAGATTACCCAAATGGTCAGCCACTTTGGTGCGGGCTGGATCAAGCTACCGGTGTGGTTGGAGCCCCACGATACGCTCGCCGCCGAGAGACTGATCGCCTTGATCGAACGCCTGCAGAGAATGGGCGTCCACGTCGTTGGCAAACTAGACCAACCACCACCTACCTTGCGGAAGGACTTCGGCGAAAGCGGCGAGCGAGTATACGCAGTAAACGCCTTTCGCGATCCGCAAGTTTGGGAAGCGGCGTTGGAGCCCACCTTAACGCGAATCGGCATGAGACTGAATTGGTTCCAATTGGGCGCTGACGACGATAGCAGCTTTGCAGGTAATCCCGACCTGGCCGAGACGATCACAACCATCCGAAACAAAATGCAAACCTACTGTCAAAAGCTGAATCTCGCCTTCAGTTGGGCTTGGAGCGACATTCCTCCCGACGCGGCGGTGGCTCCCTGGAATGCGATCCATTTTGTCAGCTCTCCACAACTGACCGCCGATGAGCTGGAGACCTATATCACCCAGCAGTCACAGGCTGCCGAATTGTGGGTCACACTCGATCCACTGGATGGCGACCGATATCCGCTGCTCGACCGCGTCCGAGACTTGACGCAGCGGATGGTCGCCGTCAAGCGTTCGTCAGTGACGGCAGCGTTCGTCTGCGATCCGCTGCGCGCGGAACTCAGGTTGTTCACGCCGCGGAAGTCGGTGGGTGAGTTGCTCATACCCTGGCACACGCTGGTGTCCAGCCTGGGAGCAGCCAGCTACGACGGTTCGATCGAACTGCCAGGTAGGAGCGTCAACCATGTGTTCACTACGCACAACGAACGTGGGAGTGAAACATTCATGTTGCTGTGGAATGACCTGCCAACGGTGGAGCAGGTCTACTTAGGCGAGCATGTGCAGGCCAGCGACGTGTGGGGTAAGTCGATCGTCGTAGGGAGCTCCCTGTCGGAGCGCGGCACGCCCCAGCAAGAACTTAACATCGGTCCTTGGCCGATCTTTGTGCGGGGCGTCGACCTAAACCTCATCCGCTTCGAGCAGCAATTTCAAATGCAACTGGATAGCCTGGACAACGCTTTGGCCGTCGCTCGAGAGATTCCGGTATCGCTGTCCAACACACTACCGCAAAATGCTATCGGCAGCGTTGCTGTGCATAGCCCCACGCTGCTGAATTCGGCTGGCTCTCAAAGCCCCTTGCAGTTGCCCAGTGGCCTCCAACAGGAAAAATCGCTACCGATTTTCCTGCGGCCGGACGCCTCTGCGGGCAAACACCGCCTGCGGTTTGACTTTGATTTGACCGCAGGCAAACCCTACCACTTCAGTATCTACCGATCGCTGAAGCTGGGCCAAGGAGACATTGAACTTACCTGGGAAAGCACGCGGACGCCGGACGACTGGCTGGAAATGCGCGTTGAAGTACAGAACAACACGGCCGATCCAGTTAGGTTCGACTGCAAGTTGTTCCCCGTCGGGCAGCCCTACCTACGCTTCCAAATCCCCGAATCGCGCCCCGGCACGACCATCCAAGATGTACGGGTTAAGCTAAACCAAGTCCAACCGGGGACCGAGGCGTGGTTGCGATGCGAGCAAATCGGCGACGGACGGCTGTTGAACTATCGAATTCCACTTTAGGGCTGCACGACCCTGGCGTTGTGGTGTATTCTCTAAGCTTCAGACCAAATACTATTT
>CAKQNH010000568.1 GCA_934255105.1 uncultured Pirellulaceae bacterium | reverse complement strand
GCCTTGATGCGCTCCTCGAATTGTCCGCGATACTTGGTCCCGGCGACCATCATCGCCAAGTCGAGTACCACGATGCGTTTATCGGCCAAGATTTCGGGCACATCGCCTGAGATCACGCGCTGTGCAAACCCCTCCACGATGGCGGTCTTACCGACGCCCGCTTCACCCAGGAGCACCGGGTTGTTTTTGCTGCGACGGCAGAGAATCTGTACCGCCCGTTCGATTTCGCGAGCGCGACCGATGACCGGATCGAGCTTGCCTTGTTTGGCAAGTTCGGTCAGGTCGCGTCCGAAGCTATCGAGCGCAGGGGTTTTGCTCTTAGAGCCCTTGGATGAACCGCTGGCTTCACGCTCCCCGCCGCCGGCCGTCTCGCGACCGCCGCGCTCGCCTCCCTCGCTGCTCTCCATACCGTGGCCCAGCAGATTGAGCACTTCTTCCCGGACGTCATCCAGCTTGAGCCCCAAGTTCATCAGGACTTGAGCGGCCACGCCCTCTTGTTCACGCAGCAGACCCAGCAGGATGTGCTCGGTGCCGACATAGTTATGGTTCAGATTGCGCGCCTCTTCCATCGAATACTCGATGACTTTCTTGGCTCGCGGCGTCTGGGGTAGTTTGCCAATAGTGACCATTTCTGGACCACTTTGCACAAGTTTCTCGACCTCGAGCCGGATCTTGCGCAGATCGACGTCCAGATTCTTGAGCACGTTGGCTGCTACGCCACTTCCCTCTTTAACCAAGCCCAACAAAATGTGCTCGGTTCCAATGTACTTTGCGAGCACGGTCGGTAAAACGTTCGTACATGGTTAAACCCCTAAATTAGCCGCACGCGGCCAGCGTGTAATCTGCCAGCAGGCCACCAACGGCACCGCTACGGATCAATGCAATATAAAAAAGCTTCTATAACATCTGAAGTTGGATCGGAAAAAAGCCCCTGGAAGCCTGATTCATTTCCCAGCATCCGACCGAAGTCGGCATCGATATCAATCAACTACATCACTCCTTTTGCAAAAGCTATGCCATGAGCAAAGGGTGTCAAAATGGCGCAGTTAAGGCAAGTAGGGGCAAATGGATTTCAAAATGTTCTCGTAGATGGGGATTCGACAAACAAGCGGTGTTCAGTTACGTCGCTTTTGGCAGCCCACGTACCCCTGACTATTTATCGTACCCGCTTTCTCCCTCGGGAGTCAGAGCAGCTTACCTCAACAACTCGCGAAGTAGTCCTTTTTTTGAGTTTTAAGGCCGTTGATCGCTGTATGCGGCCCAACTGTAAACTTTACGGTGAACTTAGTTAACTTAGTAGCCGGATGCTAAGCGGGCACTTGCAACGGATCGCATGTTTCGGATGGACTCTGCTCCTGTTCCGGTTGTTCTTGCGCTGGCGACTCCTGCGCTGCTGACTCCTGCGCTGCTGACTCCTGCGCTGCTGACTCCTGCGCTGGTGGCTCCTGCGTTTGAGCCATGGCCCGGGAGATCCAGACTTTTTCGCGCTGGATTTCGAAGTGCCATATAGCGGCTGATTGCAGCGACTCCAACTGCTTCAGTCGACGCAGCGCAGGCTGAAACCGCTGTGTGCGACGCAGGATGCCGACCAGTAGCAGCAGGGCTTCCGCGTCGCGCGGGTGATGATGCAAGACTTTCAATACGCTGGCTTCGGCATCGAACCAATTGCCTCGCAAATATTCTTGCTGCGCACTAACCAGCGCCAATGAACTATGTGCGTCGCAGGTGGCCAGCAGTCGCGGAAGATACATGCAGTTGCGCACTGTGGCTACGCTCCACGTGGCCACAGCCACCAACCAGAGCAGTCGCAGCAGACTCACCGCGATCCAATCGGGCCATACAAAAGTTGCCAGCAACAATCCGCAGATACACCATGCGTAGACCAAGGCCACCAACAGACCGCGGGCCACCCCCAGCATCCATGTAGCCGGCAGCCCTGGCCACAAGCAGATCGCGCGCAATGCCATCGCAGACGCTTCCGTAAAATCCCTAAAGACGCAAATCGGTATCGAATTGGCTCTCCCGGCCGAACTCGATCCGTGGGAATTCTCCACCAAACCCAACTCTATTACAACAACGGCCGCTGGATGGCAAATGCAATTCCAGCACATCGGGATGAATGCGAGACAAGACTAGGTGGCGTTGGATAGCGTTTGTGCGACCGCTCATGGCTGCAACTTATACCCGCATCAGCAGCTTGAGGCTTTCCGCCGATGGCCTATGGCGATATGCTAGACACTTTACATCTCACGTTCGCAGCATCGCTTTTCGGGTCGACAAAATGAGTGAAGCAAAGGTTAGAGGGCACGTCCACTTGGTTGAAGAAACGAAGACCTTCGGACAAAAGGGATTTCGCAAACGCTTGGTGGTCCTGGAGCAAGACAACGGTCGCTTTCAGAACTTTATACCAATCGAATTTATCCAGGATTCGTGCGATCAAGTAAACGACCTCAAGGTGGGCGACGAAATCGAAGTCACCTATCGCTTAGGTGGGCGCAAGTGGCAGCGCGACCCGGCCAGCGAAGTCAAGTATTTCTTGAGTTGCGAAGCGTCCAGCTTCCGAGTTCTAACTGGGGCCGCTGGGACCGGTGCAGATGAGTTTGGCGGGGATCCCAACAACGCTCTGGCCGAAGCCGCTTATGAAGACGACGAAGACGTACCGTTCTAATAGCGGCCATCACTCCGTCTGCTGGGAGTCGAGCGCCTCTAGGTGTTGTTTCAACTGGTTGCGGGCTCGCGACAGGCGACTGCGCACGGTGCCGATGTTGATTTCTAGAATCTCGGCGATGTCTTCGTAAGACGTGTCCTGCATCTCGCGCAATACCAAAATGGCCCGATGTTCGATGCTGAGCATATCCAGCCCGCGATGAACCAACGCAATCTGCTCGGCTCGCAGCAGGGGTTCGTCGGGCGGCTCGCAACGATCCACGGGGTCGATACCCGTTAGTTCGCGGCCCTGGTCGAGCGACATGAGCGGTCGCTTGCGCCTGCCGCGACTCAGAGCAATATTGCATGCGATGCGATATAGCCAAGTAAAAAACTGGCTGTTACCCTGGAAGGTGTCCAGCTTCAGATAAGCCTGCACAAACGATTCCTGGACCACGTCCTCGGTTTCGTCGTGCGAGCCTACCAACTGCAGCATCGAGTTGTACAGACGAGCTTGAAAACGCTCCACCAGTTCACCATAACTGCTGGAGCGACCCTCAAGACTTTCGCGAATGAGAGCTTGTTCAGCTTTCAATGGGACTGGCTCGACTAGAGTTAAATGGTCAATGGCCTACTTATGTTCCAGTATGCTCGCCAAAAGTCAAATCGCCAAACGAAAAACGGTCGCCAGCAAACCTAGCGACCGTCCTAACATGCCTACTGCAAGCCACACTTAAAATCCAATCCTCAGTTGAACTCGCGGCTGGACTCGTGGTGGGGCAGGCTGGTGAGATAGGTAACCGTAGTTTCCGTAACCTCCCAGTCCTCCATACGGCCCCATCGTGCTGGGGAACGATTGGCCCGAATAATAGGAACTGCGCGCAACCCCGTAGGCTGGGTAGCTTCGACCGTAATAGCTACCATAACCCGAACGGTACACGGGTAGCCCACCATAGTTCAAGCCATAGCCGCCATAGCCAGAATGGTACCCATAACCAGAGTGGTAGCCGTGATGACCATGATGATGATGACCTCCGTAGCCATACTGCGCGCTGGCCTGCTCAGCTCCAATGCCAGCCAGCGCTAGCGCCACCGCCAAGCTAGCAGTCCAGAAATATGTAGCCATCTTATATTTAGCCATCTTGTTGCCCTCCCAAAAACTATTGGCGTTAGTCTGCCTGCCACCATGGTTGGGTCTAACGCGTGTATTGCTCGTATTGCTTGAAGACGCAAATGGTATGCCAATAGCATTTCTGGCTTTATTGTCATGTGCCGTGACCGCTGAGGGAGCTCGTCAAGAAGTCAATTCGTCACACAACCGAATCACATTGACATCTAATATTTGTGATTCCAGTGAACTTGCTCTTCGTGGGCACGTAGCGAGCGGGCCGCTGTT
>CAKQNH010000567.1 GCA_934255105.1 uncultured Pirellulaceae bacterium | reverse complement strand
CTTGCGGATGCTCGGATAATTGCCCTCGGTCCAGGTCATGTAATCGCGATAGATGACAAGCTTCTCGTCCCAAGGTTTGGTGTCATCAAACACCGCCATTCCCGCCGAGCCGACTACGGTCAGCTTTTGCTCTTTGAATGGATTGAGCCAACTAACGTACACGTGCGCTCTTAGACCACTCGCAAATTGCAATTGGGTTAGCGTTGTATCCGCGACACCTTGGGTGAGATAGCTGCCACCATGGCAGACGACTTGCTCTGGCATCGCCCCCGCCAGACTTAAGATGACTGACACGTCGTGCGGAGCAAAGCTCCACAACGAATTCTCTTCCTGGCGGATTTTGCCCAGATTTAGCCGGTTGGAAGTGATGTAATGAAGTCGTCCGAGTTCACCACCGTGTACCATCTGCGTCAGTTTTTCGACGTAGGGATGGTATTGGAGGAGGTGGCCAACCATCAGCGTGCGGCTCAGCGAATGAGCTAAGTCGACCAGCTCACGCGCTTCCTGCGTGTCTAGACAGAGTGGTTTTTCAACATAGACATCCTTGCCGGCTTGCATGGCTGCGCGGGCGAGTCGATAGTGAGTGGTAGCTGGAGTTGCGATTGCCACCTTCCGAATTTCCGGGTTCTTCAGCACTCGTTCAAAGGAACTCTCGCGTTGCACATCGGCATACGCCTCGCCATAGCTTGCCAGGGTTTGAGCATTGGCATCGCATAGGGTGTGAAGCACACCGAGCTCCAGAAAGTTGCGAGCGAGATTCTTGCCCCAATATCCGGCGCCCACTAAGGCTAAATCGGTGGTAGTCATACTTTGATAGGCTGTGTGGTTTGATTCAGAGATAGGTTACTTGGAGGTAGAAAGCACACTCGATTTGATCGCCGCTACAATTTGATCTTGGTGCGCTTCGGTCAAAAACGGGTGCATGGGGAGCGATAGAACTTCGCGTGAAGCTTGTTCTGAAACAGGGAAGTCTCCCCATTTGTAGCCGAGATCGGCAAACACGGGCTGCTCGTGCAAGCATTTAGGATAGTACACCGCAGTGGGAATGCCCTGCTGCTTGAGATCGGCCGCGACGCGATCGCGATCCGGCAGGCGAATCGTGTACTGCGCATAGACATGCGTGTTGCCAGGCATCACTTCAGGGACGACGCACACTTCCATTAATGCGTCGCTGAGTCGTGCGCCGATTTGGCCACGCGCCCGCACTTCCTCCGCAAAATGCGGGAGCTTGGCCAAGATGATGGCGGCCTGCAGCGTATCAAAGCGACCGTTGGTGCCTACCAACGTATGGTGGTGTCTTTGAGTACCGCCATGAGTTCGAATGGCGCGCATCCGCTCCGCTAGCTCGTCGTCGTTGGTGAATAAAGCACCGCCATCGCCAAAACATCCCAGTGGTTTGGCTGGGAAAAAACTGGTGCTCCCAATGGTTGACGTATTGCAGCTTGTCTTCCCCGACTGCGTTGCTCCAAAGCTTTGAGCGGCGTCTTCGATGACTGCGATATTATGCCGGGCGGCAATAGCATTGAGCCTTTCCATGTCTGGCAATTGGCCGAACAGGCACACTGGCAGGATGGCTTTCGTTCGCGGCGTAATCGCCGACTCCACAAGGTCCAGGTCAATATTGAAGTATGCTGGCTCTATATCAACGAACACCGGAGTTGCACCAACGAGCGGGATCACCTCAGCGCTACTGATCCAGGTAAACGGCACGGTGATGACTTCATCGCCAGGTCCAACCCCCAGGGCCCGCAATGCAATTTCCAAGCTGGCTGTGCCGCTTGAAACCGATATACAGTGGCGCGTTCCGCAATAATCATTTAATGCTGCTTCGCATTCGGCGATCTCTGGCCCCATGATGAAGCGACCGTGCTCGAGCACAGCTTGTATGCGCGAATCGATTTCATCGCGGTAGGTAGCGTATTGTGTTTTTAGATCGATGAATTCCATAGTGATTTCTCTATCTGCGAGTTGTACCATCGTTCAAGACTGGGAGGGCACAGGAGTACCGACGCGGAGCGTCGAGCCACATTGGGACTCAGGAGTACCGATGCGGAGCGTCGAGCCACATTGGGACTCAGGAATACCGACGCGGAGCGTCGAGCCACATTGGCTAGGCCTTGAGTACCGGAGCGCCGCCGGAAAGCGATTTCATCGCGTTGCGGGTGTCGAGGATCAATTGAGACCAAGTCGACAGTTCAGCGTAGTCGACGTTGGAGTGCGCTGTACTGATCAGCACCAAGTCGAAGGATGAAATAGATTCCTGAGTCCACTGAACCGATCGCGTTCCAGTCCAGTGTGGGTGTTCACGCGTGGGGGTGATAACCGGAATGTATGGATCGTAATAGGAGACGTCTGCACCGTTGTCGGTGAGCAAATCCATCAAGGTGAAGCTTGGAGACTCTCGCATGTCATCTACGTTGGCTTTATACGCCAAGCCCACGATCAACACCTTGCTGCCGCGAAGCGATTTTTCAATTCCGTTGAGGGCATCCATCACGCAGCGCACGACATGGCGAGGCATCGACGTATTGATCTCGCCGGCGAGTTCGATAAAGCGGGTGGCTTGGCCGTATTCGCGGGCTTTCCATGTTAGGTAAAACGGGTCGATGGGGATGCAGTGCCCACCGAGACCAGGGCCGGGATAAAATGGCATGAACCCGAAGGGTTTCGTCTTGGCGGCTTCGATGACTTCCCAAATGTCGATGCCCATCGCTGCGTAGACCACTTTCAACTCGTTGACCAGGGCTATGTTGACGCTGCGAAAGATGTTCTCTAATAGCTTGGTGGCCTCGGCGGCGCGACAGCTCGAAACCGGCACAACGCGCTCAACGGCTTGTTCGTAAAGTGCAATAGCTTTTTCCAAGCAGGCCGGCGTGAACCCCCCTACGACTTTCGGGATTTGAGCAACTTTGCTATCGGGATTGCCTGGATCCTCGCGTTCGGGCGAAAACGCCAAGTGAAAGTCTTGGCCGGCGACTAAGCCTGAGCCAGCTTCCAGCACGCTGCGCAGATCCTCGTCGGTGGTGCCCGGATAAGTTGTCGACTCAAGCACTACCAGCGTGCCGGGCCGCAGGTGCGGTGCAATCGCCTCACCCGTTTTAATAATGTAGGAAATGTCTGGCTCTCGATTTTTGCTCAGCGGCGTGGGGACGCAAATCACCACCGAATCGCATTCGGAGACTCTCGCGAAATCGACACTTGCGCTAAGTCGTCCGGAGGAAACTTGCTCGACAACCGTGCTAGACCCTATGTGATGAATGTACGACTCCCCCGCAGTAATCGCGTCGACCTTGGCTTGGTCTATATCCAGGCCTAGAACGGTGGCTCCGTTCTTAGCGAACTGGAGAGCTAGGGGTAGTCCGACGTATCCGAGTCCAATAACGGCAAGCATGGTGTGTGATGAGTCCGGTGAGCGGTGTTACAGAAATGTGTTACAGAGAGGAGTTGCTTCAGTGCTGCCCGGCTAGGTGGTAGGGCAGCCGGTTCTTGAGGTCGGCTCAGCGCGCACTTCGTTCCCGTGGGTGACACTAGCCCCTTTTCAGGTGCTCAGGCCCCCTCCTTCAGACGCGTTCGTTCGTGTTCGCCGCGGCGTTGGTCCGCCGGCGGTGAAACCCCTGTGGGCGGGGCACATGCCGCGCGCAGCGTTGGCGTACCAGCCCGCAACTTCGTTAACAACAGAGTAGTTCGGGGACTCGCCGTTTGAGCCCGAATATTGTAACGGAACGGGCTTTATCTGCGAAGGATGCGCGATCGGCCCAGAAGTGTCGATTTTGCCGGATCCGCTGGAAATGACAGGCTGAAAAGACTACCGCAGCATCAGCCGCCGCAATTGCTGAAGCGTAGCCGTTAGATGGTTCGAGTGGCGTGTGAGGCGGCTGAAGCCTGGACTCCAACAACTGCGTGAGGCGGCTAAAGCCTGGACTCCAACAACTGCGTGAGGCGGCTAAAGCCTGGACTCCAACAATTGCGTGAGGCGGCTGAAGCCTGGACTCCAACAACTGCGTGAGGCGGCTAAAGCCTGGACTCCAACAACTGCGTGAGGCGG
>CAKQNH010000566.1 GCA_934255105.1 uncultured Pirellulaceae bacterium | reverse complement strand
GGTGCGAGCCACCGTGCCCACCCCCTTGTACAAAAGACAGGTGCTGGGAATCGTGAATTTCCTGCGGCATTGTAAATCGTTGAATTTCAGCCGGCAGCAGATGCGCGAAATCGGGGACTTCCACCTTTTCAGCAATTTCTGGCTCAGGTTTCTTGGCGGTATGCATCACATGCGGTTCATTCTCGATCAGCGTCCATTCAAAGCTGCGTTTGGTCCCGTAGACATCGAAGCTCTCACGATACTGGCGAGCCACATCGTAGAGGAACCGCCAAACGTGAGCCGTCAGATCGCTGTCTTGGATCTTGATATGGCACGATTCGACCGCAAAGCGATTGCCAGAGAGTTGGGCGATCTCATCGCGAACCGTTCCGGAGCCAAAACAACTGACGTATTCGGCGAGTCCATCGACGAGCGCCAAACAGGGACTAACCACATGGGTAGCGTAGTGCATGGGAATCATTTTCTTCCAGTAGTCAGGCCAGCCGTCCATGTCCTGCGGATGGCTGGCAGCCAAATGCTGAATCTTGCCCAATCTGCCTGTCTGTACCATGTGTTTGATGAACAGGAACTCGCGGCTGTAGACCACCGTTTCGGCCATCATGTACTTCAGCCCAGTGGCCTTGACCTTTTCGACGATCTGCTGGCACTCTTCAAGCGTGGTAGCCATCGGCACGGTACACATCACGTGTTTGCCTGCATCGAGAGCTCGGAGCGACATCCAGGCGTGGTCGTCGATGGGACTATTGATATGTACAAAGTCGATGTCTGCATCGTCCAGCACTTGATCGAAGCTGGTGTACCGCCGCTCGATGGAGAATTCGTCTCCCGACGCCTTGAGCTGCTGCGCACTGCGGCGACAAATAGCTAGCACATTCGTCGCTGGTAGACTTTGATAAATTGGAATGAATTCGGCACCAAAACCTAAGCCTACCATGGCCACGTTGAGTACTTTTGTCATCTTGCTTCTCGGTTGCTGGGTAAAAATCAAGGTAACCATCACGGTTATACAATATAGTCGCTGATCGCTCCGCCGATCAGATGCTATAGTCGCCGATCGCTCCGCCGATCAGATGCTATAGTCGCCGATCGCTCCGCCGATCAGATGTTATAGTCGCCGGTCGCTCCGCGCGTCCCGTGTCAATTCTGTCGAATGTAGAATAAGATGTTGTGGAACAAGTACGACTCACGAAATTGTCGGATATATTGAGCACCTCGCGACCACCTCATCCCTTGCTACTTGCCAGCAGCCCGCAGCCATTGGTGCGACCGTTGCCGCGTGCTTATACCGCCGAATATTGCTTTGAGCGGTTGGCACGCTTGGGTAGCGTAGTCTGGCTCGATAGCAATTCACAAGACCCCGCAGCGGCGCGGGCCGACGGCGGACGATACAGTTATCTAGCGGCCGACCCTTTTGGCAAGATCCGCGTCGACGAACCTGTGGGTGCAGTGCTAGATCATGTGACGGAGCTGCAGCACCAGTTTTATCAGCCGCGCATCCCCGACTTGCCACCGATGCAGGGTGGATGGATGGGATGGCTGGGATATGAGCTGGGCCGGACCTTTGAAACTCTGCCCGCCGCAAGGTACAACGAATTCCGCCTGCCTGCTGCTGCCCTAGGTATGTACGACGTGGTGCTCAGTTGGGACCATCAACTAGATCAGGGCTGGATCGTTTCCCAGGGCTGGCCCATGACACGTCCCATGGAGCGGGCGCGGCACGCCTACCGTCGACTCCAGTATTTTCTAGATGTGTTGGATGCTCCGGCCACGCTGATCGGTGGCAACCCGACAACGGCCAGGCCGGATCGGCAATACCGCTTGCGCCCTTCGCAATTGGCACCTCAGTACCCAACGCGTTGGTCAGCAGACTGGACCAGCAACTTCTCTACGGCGCAGTTCCGACAAGCGGTCGAACGCTGTGTGCAGTACATTCAAGAAGGTGACATTTTTCAAGTGAACCTGGCGCAGCGGCTGATGCGTCAAGAGGCTTGTTCCCCCGAGAAGCTGTATCTGCATTTGCGCCGGCAGAATCCCGCGCCGTTTTCGGGGTATGCCGATTTCGGGCGGACGCAAGTACTCAGCAGTTCCCCAGAGCGTTTTGTGCGCGTGCTCGATCGCGAAATAGAAACTCGTCCCATCAAAGGGACGCGGCCGCGATTGAGCGATCCAATTGCTGATGCGGCGATGGCTGAACTGTTGCTCCACAGCCCCAAGGATCGCAGCGAAAACCTGATGATTGTCGACCTGTTGCGCAACGATCTATCGCGTGTGGCTGACCCTGCATCGCTTAAAGTAACTCAACTGTGCGGCCTGGAGCAGTATCCGTATGTGTGGCATTTGGTGAGCGCTATAACGGCTCGCCTGGCCCCCGGCATGACCGCAGCCGAACTGCTGGCCGCCACCTTCCCCGGCGGTTCCATCACCGGCGCGCCGAAAATTCGCGCCATGGAGATCATCGCTGAACTAGAGCCGACCGCCCGCGGGCCCTACTGCGGCAGCCTGGGATACTGGAGTTTTGCTGGGGATATGGACACTAGCATTTTAATTCGCACGCTCACGGCTTGTGACGGTTGGTGGCAAGTCCCCGTCGGAGGTGGCATCGTGGCCGCCAGCTACCCTCACCTGGAGGAACAGGAAACGTGGCACAAGGCCGAGGGCATTCTACGCGCTATCGATTCGCTGGCTTGATAGCTGGAGTCCGAAAGTCTGGGTGACTTCCACTACAGGAAAAACCGGTCGCAACTTTCTTTTGGCCGATGCAAGGCAAGCAGCGGAAAAATGAATTAGACTTTCTGATACACGCTATTACATTTCGACTTCATCTCGAGGAGTACAACATGCAACGTCGTCAATTGCTCAAGGGAGCCGCCGCTACTGTGGCCATGTTCCACATCGTTCCACGCCACGTGTTGGGAGGTCCCAACCATGTCGCGCCTAGTGAGAAAATCAACCTAGCCATCGTGGGCGCTGGCGGGCGTGGCAGACAGGTGCTGCGCGGGATGATGGGCGAGGATGACGTGCGCGTGGTAGCGGTAGCCGATCCGGCCAAGTCGTTCAGCTTGCAGCAGTTTTATTACAAAGACGTAGGCGGCCGCGAGCCGACGCGCGACATGGTCGAAAAACACTATCAAGCCAAAGACAGTTCGCACAAGTGCGCCACCTACGAGAACTTCGAACAGATGCTCGACGAGCAGAAGGACTTGGACGCGGTCCTGTGTGGCACCCCCGACCACTTACACGCATACGTTTCCGCCAAATGCCTGCATGCCGGCAAGCACGTCTACTGCGAAAAGCCGTTGACACACAACATTTGGGAGGCTCGCACCATATCTGCACTCGCCAAGCAAACTGGATTGGCCACGCAGATGGGCAATCAGGGACACTCCACCGATGGCATGCGCGAGACGTGTGAGTGGATCTGGGCGGGAGCGATTGGGACCGTCCGCGAAGTGCATGCCTGGTCTGGCGGCAATCGCTGGAACCCAACCTTGACCGGCCAACCGACCACACCGGGTGGAGAGGGAGGTTCCCCCGTACCCGATTGGCTCAACTGGGATCTATGGCAAGGTCCACGCCAGCCGCGGCCATTCGACTCGGCGTACGTGCCCGTCGCGTGGCGCGACTTCTGGGACTTCGGCAATTCGAACATTGGCGACTTCGCCTGCCACGATCTAGACGCCGCCTGTTGGGCACTCGATCTAGTCGATCCAACGCTGGTCGATTTTAGCGGCGCGGGTTCGGGCCCCGGCATGGGACCCGACGGATGCATTGGCTATTACCACTTTCCAGCCAACGATAAACGCCCGGCAGTCAAAGTCACGTGGTACGACGGCGGGCTGAAACCACCGCGTCCCGAAGGCTGGCCGGCGGACCAGCCTCTGCCCGGCCGGGGCGTGCTATTCATCGGAGATGAAGGAGTGCTGTTTTGCGGTGGTGCTGGCGGGGCTCCCAAGCTGGTCCCCGAGAGTCGCATGGCCGAGTTTAAGAAGCCCGAGCCGACGCTCAAACGCGTCGTGAGCCATCACCGCAATTGGCTCGATGCCTGCAAAGGG
>CAKQNH010000565.1 GCA_934255105.1 uncultured Pirellulaceae bacterium | reverse complement strand
GTCCTGCGCTGGTCATGACTGGCGCTTCACAAACAATTGAGTTCGGTGCTTTTGCAACAATTTGAGCTCTCCTTCCGAACTACTTGATGAGGCTATCAAGCCGATCATTCGGACAAAGGAGACCTCCGACATCATGAAGCGCTTTCTCACAGCACTTGCACTCGCAACGCTCATCGGTTCAGGGAGTGCATCAGCAACATATCTACTGAATCCAAACGCAACGCCGGAAGAGCGCGAGTATTACGATCGCTATCACACGGCAATCAACGAGTTCCACACGGGCCAGTCAGTAAAACAGACTTTCGAGCGCAATCAGATTCGTCAGCAGAAAACGGCGAGAGGCGCCCAGCACGTTCACTCGACGAATCCTGACCATGACGTTCATGTAAATGGTCGATATGTAGGATCTGATCCCGATCCTCGGATACGCGGTTCGCTGCGGCAAGAAGCCGGCGGGCTGCTCAGCGGGAACTGATCGTTCCGGCTGCCAAACTCGGGCGAAGAGGAACCCTGATCATTGCGTCTGATCATTGCGTCTATGTAGGCAGACAAACCATAGGCTCAGATCCCATCTCGATGCCTCGCGACGCACTCGCGCCGCGAGGCAGGCCGGCGAACACTGTCCCCAAGCAGTGGTCGACGACCGAGAATGCAATATTGTTACAAACTGCTAGCGGTCTTGACGCTGACCCAGTCTGTGCCTAGACCTTCAAAGCGGATCTGCGGACCATCGTCCGCGGTGTTCCATTTCATCCTAGGGCGCAGGAAATGACCGACCGCTCCGTCGAGGAGCTCTTTGCAAGAATGCCGTCCCGTTCGACCTTACGTCGGATGGTGGCGGTGATTTGTGCGCTGTCATTTCTGCTGGTGAATTTTGCCCACACATTTCAGCACTTCGACGTCGTATCGACCGCTGTTTCGCACGAGTTGAGCGTCTCCGTAGACAACAATTCGTCGGACCCGGCATCGCCTGAAAATCGATCCGGGTTATCCGTCGAGCATTGTCACGCCTGTTCCATGATAGCTTCGATTTCCGAAGCAAACGTCGTCATGATTGCTGAAACTACCTCCGAACTAGTGTCAACGATCGGCGCTAGTCTTCGATCTCGTACTCATTTAGCCGAAAATCCACCTCCCATCGCCCTGACCTGACAACGACTCGCTGCGCGTCTCTTACGCGAGTACGCGCCCGTTCGCTCTGTTCCAGGTCTCAGTATGCTCGCTCGCCGCGCAATAGCGTGTGGGTTCGTCGCCCAACTCATCTTCTTTTCGACTGTCGCACCGCAGTCAGCCCCAGCATCGGAACGAGCTGGCTCATTGACGCTGGTCCGTGCGCTTCAACGCGCTACGACAAATAATCCCCGATTGGGTGCGGCTAGTCGCGATATTGGGATCGCTGCGGGTCGTCGCTTGCAATCTGGTGCCATTCCAAATCCCGAGGTCAGTTTCGAACTCGACAACGCTGTCGGTAGCGGAGCTTACCGGGGCCTCCGATCGGCGGAGAGCACGCTGCAGTTAAGTCAGTTGATCGAACTGGGTGGCAAGCGCGAGGCTCGCGTTGCTGCAGGTTCGGCAGAGGTCGACGCAGCATATTGGCAGCTCGCAGCCGTGCGTCTGGAGGTCTGGTCTGATACCGCGGTGGCCTTTTACAGTGTTCTTGCCGCCCAGCGACGGATCTCGATCTTTGACACTCAGATCGCTGCGCTTCAGCGTCTTACACCCTTGCTACAGCGTCGCGTTGACGCAGGCGCATCCTCTCCTGCCGAGGTCGCGCGGGCCCAGGTTGCTGTCGATCTCGTTCGTGCAGATCGCGAAAAAGCGCGAACAGCACTTGCTGTTGCGAGGCTTGAGCTTGCGACGCTTATGGGGCGCAGTACGCCCGACTTTAGCCAGGTGGTCGGCACTCTTGCGCCGCGTGGTCGCCCGCCGTCGTTCCAAACGGTACAGCGTGCCATAGACAACAATCCTCAACTTATCAGATTTACCGCGCTCCGTGCTCAACGAGATGCGGAGTTCCTTTTGGCTCGGCTTAAGCCCGTTCCCGATTTGAGGGCCGGCGTCGCATGGCGGCACTATCGCGACACAAATGATAACGCGGTTCGCTTTGGCGTTTCGATTCCACTTCCAGTCTGGGATCAGAACCTTGGTGGCATCGCCGAAGCCAGGGAGACGCGCGCGAAAGTCGACGCAGAACAGGCAGTCGCTCGTGCCACGCTGCTTTTGACGCTCGGCCGCGCATACGAGACACTTAATGGTGCCTCCCGTGAGATTGACCTTCTTCGCACCTCTGCCTTGCCTAACATTCGAACCGCTGTAGAGGGCATGGAAAGTGGATACGCCCAGGGCCGCTACACTCTTCTCGAGCTTCTTGACGTCCAAAGCAGTGCGACTGAAGCCGCTGTTCGCGAACTGGACGCGTTGCTCAATTTCTACACATCACTAGCAACGATCGAAGGGCTGACCGGCGCACCTCTTCGCTTGGTTGGCGAGAGGTCAAGATGATTCGTGTCATCAGAAATGTGGTGCTCGTTCTCGTTGCAGCGGCTGCTTTGGCCGCATTTGCAATGAAACTTCAAGGATCGTCGGGGGTGACACCGCGCGATCCACACGGCGAACAGCAGCATGAGCACGCTGGCGAGGGTGTCGAACTCAACGACGAAAAGATCTCCGCCGCAGGCATCGAGATCCTGACAGCGGGATCCGGCACGCTGCGGGACGTTCTCATCCTCAACGGCATTCTTCAGCCAAATCAAGAAGCCGTTGTTCAGGTTACGCCCCGCTTCCCCGGCATCGTACGGGAGATCCGAAAGCGAATCGGAGACCACGTAAAAGAAGGTGAAGTGTTAGCCAGAGTGGAAAGCAATCAAAGTCTAACAGTCTACGAGCTGCGCGCTCCAATCGCGGGCACGATTATTGATCGTCAGATTGCTCTTGGCGAATACGCTTCTGAGCAAAAGCCAGCCTTCACCGTTGCTGATCTCTCCACCGTTTGGGTGGACCTGTCCGTGTATCGCCGCGACTTGAAGCGCGTCAACGTGGGTGACGTTGTTTTGGTTGACGCGGAGGATGGCGGCTCGCCAATCGAAGCTAAGATTTCATACGTGTCGCCCGTCGGCAGTAGCGATACTCAGAGTGCTCTCGCGCGGGCCGTCGTCGACAACAAAGACATGCGGCTTCGGCCCGGACTGTTCGTCACGGCTCGTCTTATTCTGGCGGCAAAACCCGTACCCATTGTAGTCAAAAACTCGGCCTTACAAACCCTCGAGAACCGCACAGTGGTTTTCGTGCGAAATGGACAGAAGTTTGAACCGCGCGATGTCGAATTGGGCGATCGCGACCAAGACAATATTGAGGTTCTGTTCGGACTGGTTGAAGGGGACCGGTACGCAGCAAGAAATAGCTTCGTCATCAAGGCTGAGTTAGCGAAGGGGTCTGCCGCCCATGAGCACTAAATCCGAAATGACCGTGATCACGGCCGTGATCCGGCCGCACATGGAAAGTCACGTCGTCCAAGCCTTACACGATCTTCCGGAGTTCCCAGGTTTTTTCGTAACCGACGTTCGTGGGCAAGGTCGGGGCCGTGGAGCAGGTGGATCCTATATCTCCGCCGAATCCGACCTGAGCTACCACCGAATGCTCAAACTACAGATTGTTTGCGATGCGCATATTGTCGACGCGATTTGCGCATCCATCGCGCGTGCTGCGTGGACGGGGCGGAAGGGAGATGGTGTACTGTTCACCAGTCCTGCAACTTCATTTGTTCGCCTACGGGAATTTGGCGACGCTGAAGCGGGGATGCAGGAATGATTGACGCAATTCTTGCATTCTCGATTCGACAACGCTGGCTCGTGATTCTCGCCGTCATTGGCATGGCTGCGTTTGGCGCCTGGAATTTTACCCGGTTGCCGATTGATGCTGTTCCGGACATCACAAACGTCCAGGTGCAGATCAACGCCGCAGCTCCCGGTTATTCGCCCTTGGAGGTAGAACAACGGATCACGTTCCCGATTGAAACCGCGATGGGAGGCCTTCCAAACCTCGAGCATACAAGGTCGCT
>CAKQNH010000564.1 GCA_934255105.1 uncultured Pirellulaceae bacterium | reverse complement strand
ACCTCCTACTCAACGGTGGCGCGAATAGGAGTTGATCCGGAACGCGGCCGCTTCATAGTTGAATGTGCGGTGCAACCGCCTCCCTATCCTCGTGTCATTCAAGAGTTACCTGAGTTACCACGGTTCGACCAACTCGACCAACTCGACCAACTCGACCAACTCGACCAACTCGACGAAGCGCAGGCAACTCGCATCGCAAATCGCTACGTGTTGCGGATGGTCCCCGCGCCGCAACGTGCGGCTGTCGGTCGACAGCCAACATGGGCAGGTACTGCCGTCGTGGTGGGAGACAACCCCGTCGCCTACGAGTTGGTAGCACGGCTGCGCGACGCCGAGGTGGATGTTGTGCGGTGGGATGCAAGTGAGGATCCGCGTGAGTTGGCGAAGAGGTTCGCCGAGTTGACAACGACTGGCCAAGCGCCGCACCTGTTCTTAACGACTCCCTGCGATGAACAGGCTCGTTTTTCGCTGGACGAATCGAGCTGGAAAGCGCGAAGAAACCAAGGTGTTTTAGGCAACTTTTGGCTGTGCCAAGCTTGGTTTGAACATATTTCCCAGCGTCGTATCACCGACGGTGCGAGCCTGCTGCTCGTCAGCACACTGGGTGGACGTTTTGGAATCGAAGGAGATGTTGTTTCGATCGAAGGGGGCGGCCTGGGCGGGATGCTCAAGTCGATATTGATCGAGAGTTGGATGCAAGGCTATCGCTCGCTGCCCATCAAGACTATTGACACATCGCCCGACCAGAGTCCACGACAAATTGTCGACGCATTGTGGCAAGAGTTGGCCCTCCCCAGCTATGACAATGAGATTGCGATCATCGCTGGGGAGCGACACGTGGTGCGGGCGGTGCAGCAACCGCTGGACACAATATCGGCCCCTGCGGCGACTCACACCACTCTGCATTCATTGAAGAAGATTACTCGCGGCGGCAATTGGGTCTGCACGGGAGGTGCCCGCGGGATCACTGCCTTTGTAGCCGAGAAGCTGGCGCAGCGCTATGGCTTGACGCTACATTTGCTGGGGACCGCACCACAGCCCACCATCGATATGAGTTGGCGACAACTCAACGAAGCAGAGCTGAAGCAACTCAAGGTGCGCATCATGACCGAAGCTCGCACGGCGGGGCGCAATCCGGTAAAGACTTGGCAAGATGCCGAAAAGTCGCTTGAGATCGACGCAACTCTACGCCGCTTAGCCAGCTTGGGGATCGAAGCCCACTATCACTGCTGTGACGTGGCTGATCGGTCGGCTGTGTCTGAGGTGTTAACGCGAGTGCGGCATCTCTCAGGCCCTATTCACGGCGTGTTGCACGGAGCGGGAGTGGGGAAGGATTCGCGTTTCAATCGCAAGCAAGACGATAAAGTAAATCAGTGCATTGCCGCTAAAGCGGATGGTGCGCTGTCATTGATGGCGGGCACCGCTAGCGATCCACTGGAGTGCTTTATCGGCTTCGGTTCGATCAGTGGTCGCTTTGGTGCCAATGGGCATACCGATTATTCGCTGGCCAACGAAATGCTTTGTAAAGCCATCGATGCCTACAGTGGGCTGCGTCCCGACTGCCGCGCGATCGGCTTTCATTGGCATGCTTGGGGTGATATCGGCATGGCGACCAAGCCGGAAACCAAATTGGCGTTGGAAATGATCGACATGCAGTTTATGCCAGCCCAGGAAGGGGTCGCACATTTAATTAATGAGCTCGAGAGAGGAACTGGCGAACGCGAAGTGCTAATTACCGATGAGCGTTATTACCGCATGTTCTATCCGGCGGAAACGCTGACAGACAGCGGCTCGTGGGCGGATGCTGACCAACAGATCCTAGCACCGTTGTTGTCCGCCTCGACGGTTCAGGTTGAATCGCGTAAGAGCACGTGGACGGCGACCGTTCGGCCAAGTAAGGATCCGTTTCTGACGGAGCATAAGCTCGACGGTCGACCGCTGCTCCCATTCGTCATCGCGGCAGAAATGCTGCTCGAAGCGGGACAACGCAAGCTGCAGACTACGGCGGTTGTATTGCACAATGTCACGGCACGCTCCGCCTTGCGATTCTTCGGCGACGCGCCGCAGGACTTGCGCATTGAAGCTCGCAGCGCAGCGCAGGTCGGCGGCAACGCATCGGCCGAGTGCCGACTGGTGAGTGACTTTGTGGCGCGTGATGGTCGTCTGGTCGAAGCGAATCGAGTCAACTTTACCGCACAGGTAGTTGCACTCGCTGGGGAGATCGAACAAACAGCACCTGCGGCGGAGCGTCGAGCCACTTCAGACAACAGTGACCGACATCAATATACGCAGATCAAACTGCCAACTGGAGCCAAGTGGCAACCGGCCAGCTATCCGGAGGTAGAGGGGAAGTTCTATGTGGGCTGGCCATTGCAGCGGCTCAAGCAAGTCGCGCTCGTCGAGGGTGGTATTGTCGGGCAGATTTCGGCCCCCGCCCTGATTGAGCTGGCTGGTACAGGTCGCGATGTGCGCGGCTGGCGCATCCCCAGTGCGGCCCTCGATGCCTGTCTATTTGCCGTCGGCATTTTGGCTTGGCAACAAGTGGCTCCTGGATCGGCCTTGCCGGTCCGCATGGGGCAACTCAAACTCGGCCGCTTGCCGAGCCCTGGGGAAGCTTGCGAAGTTCATGCGCGGCTGCGTAGCAGCGACGAGGCAAGTGCAACGTTTGATTTTACGCTGGTCGGCGTTGATGGCGCGATGTTGGTCGATGTGATTGACTATCAAGTAGCTTGGTTGGGGCGAGAGCAAGCGACCAAGCCAGAGCTATCGACCACAGAGCTTCGGGCCCCAGCGGACGAAACCATAAATCTAAGACGGATGAAGCGTTAGCAGTGTTTGTCAGCCAAGCGAAGTTACCGCACTTGCTACCCCCCTCCAGCTATTTCAGCAGCGAAGCTTATCAAGCCGATTTGCAGGGGGTGCTGAGGGGGGCTTGGTATATGGTCGGGACGACCGCCGAGCTGCCGCGGCACGGCGATTTTCTAACACAGACTGTGGCGGGAGTCAGCCTCCAAGTTCGCAACTTCAATGGTCAGTTGCGAGCCATATCGAACGTGTGCGCCCATCGTCATGCAGAGATTTGTTCGCTGCCGTGCGGTAATTCGCCAACCATGCGCTGCCAGTATCACGGCTGGGAGTACCAAGCCGACGGGCTGACCGGCAAGATCCCCGAGCCGAAGAACTTTGTCCCCTTCGATCGTCAAGCCACGCGATTGCCGCTATATGCACTTGAAACTGTCGGGCAACTGGTATTCGTCAATGTGAGTTCCGCGCCGCTGCCATTGGTTGACTTTCTGGGGGATGAGTTTTACAAGTTGCTCGAAAGGCGTTTCTCACAGCAGTGGACGTTGGCTCTCAAGTGGCAGCCCGAGTATCCAGCGAATTGGAAGATTCCGATCGAAAATTCACTGGAAGCCTATCATGTTCCGGCGGTCCACCCTCACACGTTTCGGCAAGATCCGGGCGCTGAACGTTCCAAGCATGGGCTGCTACCCAATCGAACTTGGTTTGAAACGACTCTGCCATTTAGCCCGCACACGTGGCTCGACGCTACTTTTCAACGCTTGGAGGGGCGATTCGTCCGCTGGTTAGGGCATGAAACCAACGGTTCTTACCAACAACATCATGTTTTCCCAAATTTGCTTTTTTCTTTCACCGATGCGATTAGTCTAGCTAGTTGCGTGTTGCCGGCAGGCCCGCTGCAATGCTCAGCCGTCACGCGGCAGTTCGGTCGCCTCCCCAGCTCGAAGGGGCCGCTGCGCAGGGTGTCTGCCAAATACTGGAGCCGACTGACCGCTGCAATTACAAAGCGTGTCATGCTCGAGGATCTGGGGATGTTCGCGGCGATTCAGCGTGGCATGGTACACAGCCCCCATGAAGGCATGTTGGGATGCTGCGAAGAACGCATTCATCGCTTTCAGCAGTGGATGGTCGACAGACGTGAGTCGCTAGAGCGGATCGAATAATCGCAACCATACGTGTCGACATCAGGTTTTTCAAACTTCAAATCTCAAATCTCAAATCTCAAAATCCCATCATGATTGATCTAACAGGACGCGTA
>CAKQNH010000563.1 GCA_934255105.1 uncultured Pirellulaceae bacterium | reverse complement strand
CACACCAACTCTTGCACGGCAACGATCGGATCGTCGCCCGCGCGAAGATATCTGACAGCCGTACTAAGCTCTTCTTCCTGAGGCTGACGACTGAGCGTCCGCAGGTAGGCCTGCTCGGCTATCCATTCCGCCTGTGGACCAGTCATCGCTTTTGCATCAGCCGTCGCTGCACCAGCCGGGGGACGCTGCCTCAGCCTTGCCAACTGCGATTCAATCGCCAGCACCTGCTTGGTACGGCCTGCTGCACGCGCGACCGCCAGGCGGCGCTTCAATTCAACTGATCCCTGCTCGCTCATGCGTTGATCTGTTGATCGTTGCAAATTAGGTCGCTGCCAACCGAACTTGCTACCCACTTGGCTGGACCAACTCGTCTGTGGATCGCTCAACCACTTTTGCACAGCCGCATCGTTGACTAAGAAAACAGTCTGAAGTAGGCTCGGTTCGCTCGAACGATCGCAGTCGCAGTTGCTCTCACGTGAGCTTCTGCCAAAGACACCGAGCGCGTAGCTCAGATCATCGCGACCGATATTTCGCGCACTGGCACCAGGCTTGGTGACCGCGCGTGGGAGTTCCAACATGCGTCCCTTGGCAAACACCGCATCGTTGCCGACCGCCATCCGCACCGCATCATAACTAGCCTCGGCCGGCAGACGGCGGAGTTGGCTACGACTAAAGTTGTGGCGATCCAGCGCATTGGTTTCATTGGCAATCCAACTCCGCTGATAGGTGTCCGAATTGGCAATCTCGCGGTGCAACCATTTTAGATCGTAGCCATGTTCAACAAATCCATGGGATAGATAGTCGAGCAGGGGTGCGTTGCTGGGAGCGTTGGCCAAATTCAAATCGTCGGGTGGATTGACAATGCCAACTCCAAAATATTGTGCCCACACGCGATTGACGATGGCTCGGGCAAAATAGGGGTTGTCCGGCGCTCGCAGCCATTCCATCAATTGCTGCCGCACGTCGGGTTGATCCAGTGGAACCCATTCCCCCCCCAACAACTTTGCTTGTGGGGGAGTTGCCGATACCAACCTGTTCTTTGCCTTGCCGTTGGCGTTGGGACGTTGGTTGCGTTTGCCCGTGGTAGCTCTGGCCGTCAGCTCGGGAAAGGGAATCGTATTGCCCTGCTTGAGCAGTTGTCCCAGTTCTTTGCGAAGGGTGTTTCCCTTGAGATCCTTGTCGACCTTCAATTCATCTAGCAGTTGCCGGAATTCGGGCCTGGCATCTGCGGACAATGAATTAGCGTTGGCCTGCACGCCTTCGAACAGTCGCTCGAAGTTGTCAAAGTCATCCTTGGACCATTGGTCGAACGGATGCTTGTGGCACTGCGCACATTGAATGCGAACGCCCAGAAACGAATAGGCAAAGCCGATCGCCCGATCCTCGGCCGTCTTGAAATTGTTGCGCGCCCAGAAGTGGACCAAGCCCGGTCGCTCAGCAAACTTCCCACCGCTGTCGTCCTGGCAGATTTCGGTCATCGACTCGCAGTACTCGCGATACGACTCATCGGGCAGGCGGCTGTTGGCCGTGACGATCCCTTCGACGATTTTGTCATAGGGCATGTTCTGCTCGATGCGGGCATAGAGCCACTGATACCATTGATTCTCTGGGCGAATCGTGATCGGCAAAAAGTTCCGCAGCTGGTCTTCGTTGTTTCCCGTCATATCGCACAAAAACGTGGTCCACTGAGCGACATAGCTGGGACGCGTCAGCAATTCTTCGACTTTGGCAGCGCGCTTGTCCTTAGCCGGGTTGTCAACGAACTCGAGCACCTCCGTGGCAGCCGGCAGCGTACCCGTAATGTCCAGCGACGCGCGCCGCAGGAACTCTTCATCGGTACAAGTCGCCGATGGAACAATCCCCAGCTTCTTCAATTTCTCCAGCACCAGTCGATCGACTTGCGTGGTGGCGGCCAGTTGCGGGTAGTCGTTGCCAGATGTCGACGAGAATGGGCGATAGGCCAGCACCGGCACTACGGCTCTATCGTAGGAGACGACGATATGGGTGTCTCCAGCTTGGCCGCTGGTAACCACACCGCTGGCATCGACTGCGGCGGTCGCGTCGTCACTGGACTGAAAGCGGCACAGGCAGGTCACATCCTCGCGCGTTCCATCAGCCCAGTGGGCTATGGCGGTGAGTTGCTGGGCCTGGCCTTCGCGCTCAAAACTCAATTCACTGGGGCTGACCTCCAAGCGATCGAGCTCCTGCACTGAATCGGTCTGATAGGGAGCGCCCGCCTCAATCCAACTTCGCAACACGCGGTATTCCCAGCCGTCTTGGTCGAAGCGCTTGCCGCCGCCGTGATCCTCGTCGCTCACCGGTTTAATTAGGACCAAACTGTCCAGCGGACGCTCCGTGGTGATGCGGTCCATGTCGGGCTCGACCAACGCCTTGTAATCGTGCTCAAAATCGTAGCCGAACAGCGATAGTTGAAAACCGCCTTGGCCCTGGAATGAGCCGTGACAGGCGCGACCATTGCACCCCAGGCGCCCCAGCAATGGCGACACATGCCGCTGAAAGTCGGGAATCTCCCCGCCAGCAATTGCAGCTTCGCCCGTCGGTGCAAACCGCTCGTAGAGTGGGGCCAACGGCGAGCGCTGCTCTACCGAACGCGGTAGCCTACCCCGCCCAGCAGAATCTGGTGCGAAGGTCCTCTCCCCAGCCAACGCGGCTCCACTGATAAGCAGCACAGCGAGCATCGTTACGACAGTTTTCATTGACTGCGACCGCATAATACGCCTCTCTGGGGCTGATTCTTCCCGGCAACTATATTCCACTCTACAAAAAACCCGTCGCTGGGGCAATTGTTCCGCGGCGGCTGGGGGAAATATTTAGAGACCATAGCAACATTGATACCATGCCTGTTGCGGCTAGCGGTCATTGGGTCACAATAGACACCCTTGCAATAGAAAAAACCGATCATGGGTTTCCGCCGGACGCTCCATTGACTCAGCCATTCCATATCACAGGACAAGCAGTTTCGTGACAACCGCAGAAAAGCCCAGCTACTGGATCGGTTTCGATCTCGGCGGCACCAAAATGCAATGTACGCTCTTCGACGAGAATTTGAAAGTTATCGATTCTCAGCGCAAGCGTACGCGGAGCGAGCAGGCCACGGGTGAGAATGTCGAGCGCATCCGCAGCACGATCGCCAAATTGCTGGATGAGCACAAAGTCCCCCTGGAAAAGCTGTCAGGCATCGGCATCGGCTGCCCAGGCCCAGTGGAGTGGGAAAAGGGGGATTGGCGGCACGGCATCGTGCGCGTAGCGGTCAACCTGGGCTGGAAGAATGTACCCATTGCCAAACTGCTGGGCGAACAATTCAAATGCCCTATAGCCGTCCTAAACGACGTCGACGCAGGCGTTTACGGCGAATTCCATGCGGGGGCGGCCAAGGGCTCGCGCTCCGTGGTGGGCATCTTTCCAGGCACTGGAATTGGTGGCGGCTGCGTCTACGATGGACAAATTCTGCGCGGTAAGCTGCTCAGTTGCATGGAGTTGGGACACATCAAGATCTGCAGTTCACCGCGGGTGGGTGCCACGGGCATGACCGGCACGCTGGAGACCGAAGCCAGTCGTCTGGCGATCGCCGGAGAATTGGCCAAGCTAGCCTACCGCGGGGAGGCCCCCCACCTGCTCAAAGCTGCCGGGACCAAACTGAGCGCCATCCGCAGCAAGACGATCGCCGAAGCCATCAGCAACGGGGACACCCACGTACTGAAAGTGGTCCAAGAGGCCTGTGAGATCCTGGGGCAAGCGGTAGCCAACGTAGTCCTGCTGATGTGTCCCGACTGCATCGTGCTCGGCGGCGGGCTGGTAGAAGCCATGCCCGAACTGTTTGTCAAAGAGATCAGCAAAGTCGCCAAACGCAATGTCTTCGAATGCTACCGCGATCAATTCGACGTCCGCGCCGCCAAGCTCGGAGACGACGCCGCCACAGTCGGCGCCGCCGCTTGGATTCGCAAACAACTATCAGACAGCAAGTAAAGCGACCGACGGCACAGAAGCGACGCGGCGCGGCCAGTTGCGCGGACGAATCGTCATCGCTGATGACTTCGAC
>CAKQNH010000562.1 GCA_934255105.1 uncultured Pirellulaceae bacterium | reverse complement strand
CACAGTGTGTGGTGAAGGTTCGCGTTAAAAGCTACGACAAGTCGCAGCAGTCCAAGGAGCGTAACCGCAGATCGCCGCTTCGTCTCTCAGACTAAGACTCAAATGCGTCACTAATACAATTGGCGTCCCCCCAATTGTTTTACAATATGAATCGCAGGCGAAACCAAAGTGCAACAGTCGAGCTAAGTCGCTACTAGTCGAAGTATCAATTATTGCCGACTGTCAATCTAGCCAAAAAGTGGAGTGAACGTCCGCAGAACCAGTCGACGGGAGCGCCATATAGTCGCGGCTTCGCGTTCCATTGATCAATCGTCAGGTCCAAGCTGTCGAACAATTGTCGCCATTCGGAGTGGGACAAGTAGTTGTAAGGAAGGGCGACGCCGTGATGCGCGTTGCCGATCCAATCCATCATGCGCAGCGTGGCCCGTGCCGCCAAGCCATCGCGGGTGTGATCTTTGAGGACGACGAAATTGCGGGCAACACGCTTGGCTTCGCGTAGCAAAATGGCGGGATCGCCCGTGTGGTGCAATACATCGACCATCATCACAGTGTCGAAATGATGATCGGGATATGGAATCTCCACGCCGTCGAAATGGGCGATGGAGATGTGGGTATCGGGTCGTACTAAAACGTCGATTCCACAAAACTGGCTCAGCGGAAGTTGTTCAGCCAACAGGCTGGCCAGCCAGCCATCGCCACAGCCCACGTCCAGCACACTGCCAGCCTCGGGAAGCATGGGAATCAGCCCTTTTGTCAGCGAGTCGACTCGACGGCTATGAACGACACTATCGTGGAGTGCATTGAGTAGCTGCATGGAGTGGTCCGTCCTGGGGATAGATAGCCGCATCGGCACCCAATTGGAGCGTGTGCTACCTAAATGTGCCGCCAATCCCGGGAAAGTCAACTGGAAAAAGGTCAGCAGACGCTCCAATGCTTGGGATGTACGGCATAGACCTGCTAAAATGAGTTCAGACCGACATTTTCAAAATCTGTTCAAGTCGCAAGGGAAACCATCCTCGTGAGGCACGCTGTGAACTGTTGCCGATTAGCTGCCATAGGCTGGCTGTGGCTGGCGAGCTTGGCGGTTGGCCAGGAATACAATCGCGACATTCTACCGATTCTGTCCGAGTATTGCTTTGCCTGCCACGGCCCCGATGCTGAGGCTCGCCAGGGAGGTTTGCGACTGGATACACCCGCCGGGGCGCTGGCTGAAGCTGATTCTGGAGAGCTAGCCATCGTCCCCCATGCGCCTGACGCTAGCGAGCTGGTGCGGCGGATCGAGGCCGAGGATGAAGACGAGCGGATGCCACCGCCCGAATCGGGCAAATCGCTCAGCCCATCACAGCGGCAGTTGTTGCGTCAGTGGATTGAGGCAGGTGCAGATTACCAGCGACACTGGGCGTTTGAACCACCCATTGCGGTTGAGCCACCGACTGTCGAAGGTGTCGCGCATCCGATCGATCGCTTCGTACAATCGCGACTTTTATCCGCGGGGCTCTCCCCTTCCCCGCTGGCCGCGCCGGCCACGCTGCTGCGGCGAGTGAGCCTAGACCTGACCGGTTTGCCCCCGAGCTTAGCGGAGATCGACGCTTTCGAGCTGGCCTGGGCCAAACGTCCCGAGTTGGCCTATGCGGCGGTTGTTGAGAGTTTGCTGTCCAGTCCGCATTACGGCGAGCGTTGGGGTAGGTGGTGGCTCGATCAAGCCCGCTACGCGGACAGCAATGGCTACTCGATCGACGCACCTAGAAACATTTGGAAGTATCGCGACTGGGTGGTCGATGCTCTGAATGCGGATATGCCGTTTGACCAATTTACGATCGAGCAGTTGGCGGGAGATCTTCTCCCCCCAGCGAGCGATCCAAGGCAAACCGAGGCACATCAAATCGCCACAGGTTTTCATCGCAATACGCCGCTCAATCAAGAGGGTGGCATCGATGTTGAGCAGTTCCGCATCGATAGCGTGATGGATCGGGTGGCGACTACCGGCACGGTGTGGCTGGGATTGACGATTGGTTGCGCCCAGTGTCACGATCACAAATTCGATCCGATTTCTCAGAGGGAGTATTACCAATTCTTCGCCTTCTTCAACAACCAAGACGAACCATCGCTTGAAGTCCACGACTATCGGCGGGATCCACTGGGGGACGATGAAAAGAGTGTGACGACGACTTTGGTAATGCGCGAGCGGTCACAACCTCGCGTCACCAATCTATTCATCAAAGGGGATTTTACACGACTGGCCGAGGAGGTCGCGCCGGCGACGCCTGAGGTGCTTCATCCACTGCATCTTTCTACCGTTCAACCTCACGATGCTTCGCCCAACCGCCTCGCCAATCGGCTCGATCTGGCCAAGTGGATCGTCAGCCCAGACAATCCGCTCATGGCGCGGGTCATCGTCAATCGCGTTTGGCAAGTCTACTTTGGACGAGGCATTGTTGAGACAGAAAATGATTTTGGTGCATTGGCATCAGCGCCGTCTCATCCTGAGTTGCTCGATTGGCTGGCGGTTGAGTTCCAGTCGCACCAGTGGAGCTTGAAGGAGTTGCATCGCCTGATAGTCAGCTCGCATACGTATCAGCAAAGTTCTCGGGAGCGGCCTGACCTGCAGGCCAGCGACCCGAGGAATTATTTGTTGGGTAAGCAACAACGTCTGCGTTTGGAAGCGGAATTGATTCGCGACATGGCCTTGTCGGCTTGCGATCTACTGTCGCCTGAACTGGGCGGTCCGCCGGTATTTCCCCCTATCCCGGCCGGCGTGATGGATGTGGGGCAAGTCAAGCGTCAGTGGAAGACCAGCCAGGGAACCGATCGCTTTCGTCGCGGGCTGTATACCTTTTTGTATCGTGGTACGCCGCCGCCGGCTTTGACCGTCTTCGACGCGCCCGAGGGGCTGAGCACCTGCACGCGGCGGATGCGGAGCAACACACCGCTGCAGGCTTTGACGCTGCTGAACGATGCCGGCTTTTTCGAGTTTGCTACGGCGCTAGAGAAAATCATACGCAGCCAGGGAATCGAAGTTGCCTTTCGACGCTGCACGTCGCGGTCGCCCAGTGCAGACGAACTGGAAGTACTCAACAGACTGGATAGCCTGAGCGCTGCCCGGGTTCTGCTGAATCTTGATGAAACGGTTACTAGGGAGTAGAGAGTCAATGGATCATATACGCTCATTGTTGCAGGCCAGCACGCGGCGGCATTTTTTCAGCCGCTGTGGCATCGGTGTTGGATCGATGGCTCTGGCATCGTTGTTGGCGGAGAAATCGTCAGCAGCAACTGCTAGCGGTCCCGCCAAGCGTCCGCTGGCTCCCAAACAGCCACACTTTGAGCCGCGCGCCAAGAGTGTCATCTTCTTGTTCATGGCGGGTGGCCCATCGCAGTTAGAGATGTTCGATTACAAACCCAAGCTGACTGAACTCAACGGCCAGCCGATTCCGGACAGCTATATCGCGGGGAAACGCTTTGCGTTTATGGATACCAGCCACCGCGTCGACCTGCTTGGGCCGACTCGTAAATTCCAACAAGCGGGCAGCAACGGAGCGTGGGTTAGCGATCTTTTACCGCATACGGCCAAGATCGTCGATGAACTGACGATTCTCAAGACTTGTAAAACGGATTTGTTCAATCATGCGCCGGCCAAGTTATTTATGAACGCTGGCACAGGTTTGTTTGGTAGACCCAGCATGGGATCGTGGATTACCTATGGATTGGGATCCGAGTGCAATAATTTGCCTGGCTTTGTGGTGCTGCAGAGCGGCCCACGCGGACCGCGGGGGGGCGGTGTGCTATGGAGCAGCGGCATGTTGCCCACTAGTTACCAAGGCGTACCGCTGCGCAGCCATGGTGATCCAATTCTCAATTTGTCTACGCCTGAGGGTATTGACCAACAGCAACAGCGACGAGTGGTGGACGCGGTCAGCGAACTCAATCTCAAGCACCTCGTGGAAACGGGTGACGAAGAGATCGCCACTCGAATCAATGCCTACGAGATGGCTTATCACATGCAGTCCAGCGCACCGGAACTGATGGACACTGCCGGCGAAAGCCAAGAGACGATGGATTTGTACGGTATCAAGGATGC